>NZ_CP075338.1:3636584-3939633 GCF_023278365.1 Epilithonimonas zeae
AGAAATTCAACCATACAAATTATACAATCGCGAGGTTGAACCCAAACCCAACGTCGTAATTTTCATTATGGAAAGTTTTGGGAAAGAATATTCAGGTGCTTTTAATAGAAATACAAATATTAAAGACTTTGTTTCTTACACGCCGTTTTTGGATAGTTTAGCTAATCAAAGTTTGATTTTCACCAATGCTTTTGCCAACGGAAGACAATCTATCCACGGGATGAGTTCTGTTTTGGCCGGAATTCCGAGTTTGACTGATGCTTTTACAAGTTCGCCTTATTCTAATCAAAAAATCCAATCTATTGTTTCGGTTTGTAATGATATGGGTTATCATACAAGCTTCTATCACGGCGCGCCAAATGGTTCAATGGGATTTCAAGGGTTTGGAAATATTTTAGGCTTCAAACATTATTTCGGAAAAACCGAATATAATAATGATAACGATTTTGATGGGATTTGGGCAATTTGGGATGAACCATTTTTTCAATATTTTGCTAAAAATTTAGGAAAGAAGCAGCCGTTTATGTCAACTTTATTTTCCGCTTCTTCTCACGATCCTTTTAAAGTTCCTGAAAAATATCATAATAAGTTCAAATCTGGACCACTACAAATTCACGTTCCGATTCAGTATACAGATTATGCTTTGAAACAATTCTTTGAAACAGCGAGCAAACGACCTTGGTATCAGAACACGATTTTTGTGATAACGGCAGATCATACCAATCAAACTTATTATCCGGAATATCAAAAAGCAATCAACCGATTTGCGATTCCATTATTGTTTTTCTCACCTAACCCAAAATATAATTTGAAAGGTGTGGATGATAGGTTTGCACAACAGATGGACATTTATCCAACATTGGTAGATTTATTAGGTTATAATAAAAAAATCAGAAGTTGGGGGAGAAGTTTGGTTTCAGATCAAAATGAAGATTATATGATTGTCAATTCAGATTCTATCCAAGAGCAACTGATTATTGGAAATTACATTTATATCTTCAATGGGAAAGAAGTAACTGGTATTTATGACAAAACAGATTTGGGATTATTAAAGAATCTTATTAAAAAGAATTTGAATGCTGAGCAAAAACTCGGGATTGAAAAAACCAAAGCTTGGTATCAGGATTATATGGATAGAGTTATTAACAGAAAACTCAGTTAGAATCGTTGTTTAAGTTTTGAAAAATGTACAAGGACGCTTTATTTATGCTTCGGATAGTAAATAATTCTTGTTTGTTTAAAATTAATTTATATTTTTAACAATATTAATTTAACGTTAACAATTTAACATAATCAAACAACAAACAACTTAAAATAAAGACAATGAAAAGATTAATTTTAGCATTTGCCTTATCATTTATCGGAGTTATATCATTTGCTCAAATCGAAGGAAAATGGAAAACCATCGATGACGAAACAGGAAAAGCCAAATCTATCGTAGAAATTTGGAAAAAATCAGACGGTAAATATTACGGAAAGATATCTCAGTTGTTAATTAAGCCAGAAAATGCCAACTGTGTAGCATGTAAAGATGATCGTAAAAATAAGCCTTTGGTTGGTTTGGAGATTATCAGAGGCCTTTCAAAAGATGGTAATGAGTTTACTGGAGGGACAATTACTGATCCTAAAAAAGGAAAAACTTATAAATGTACAATTACAAGAGATGGAGATAAATTGAATGTAAGAGGTTATTTAGGTATTTCTTTATTAGGTAGAGATCAAACTTGGCTTAAAGCTGACTAACTGAAAATTATGATAAATCGCAGGCTCCCATTTGGGAGCCTTTTTTGTTATGCAGATAATAAAAAAATTAATACTTTTGTAGTTCGAAATTTTAAACAAAGAACATTTTCATAATCTTTATATCAAATGAAAGAACATACATTTCGTGAAGTAATCGCTCAGGCTATGAGCGAAGAAATGCGTAAAGACGAATCCATTTTTCTTATAGGAGAAGAAGTTGCAGAATATAACGGAGCTTACAAAGCTTCGAAAGGAATGTTAGACGAATTTGGAGAAAAAAGAATCATAGATGCGCCTATTGCAGAACTTGGTTTTACAGGTATTTCTGTAGGAGCTGCAATGAACGGGAATCGTCCGATTGTAGAGTTTATGACTTTCAACTTCTCGATGGTTGCGATTGATCAGATTATCAACAACGCGGCAAAAATCTATCAGATGAGCGGTGGACAATGGAACTGTCCAATTGTTTTCCGTGGACCAACAGGTTCTGCAGGACAATTGGGAGCAACGCACTCTCAGGCTTTCGAAAGCTGGTATGCAAACTGCCCAGGTCTTAAAGTAATCGTTCCTTCCAATCCTTACGATGCGAAAGGACTTTTGAAATCAGCGATCCAGGATAACGACCCTGTTATTTTTATGGAGTCTGAGCAGATGTATGGCGACAAAATGGAAATTCCGGAGGAAGAATATTACATTCCAATCGGGAAGGCAGACATCAAGAAAGAAGGAAAAGATGTGACTTTAGTTTCTTTCGGGAAGATTATGAAAGTAGCTTTACAAGCGGCTGAGGATTTGGAAAAAGAAGGGATTTCGGTAGAAGTTATCGACCTTAGAACCATCCGTCCTTTGGATTACGATACAATCCTGGAGTCTGTGAAGAAAACCAACAGATTGGTAATTTTGGAAGAATCTTGGCCATTCGCTTCTATTTCTACAGAGATTACTTATATGGTTCAGCAAAAAGCGTTCGATTATTTGGATGCGCCAATCAAGAGAATCACGACGCCGGATGCTTCGGCACCATATTCGGCACCATTATTTGCAGAATGGTTCCCAAAAGTGGACAAGGTGAAAGAAGAAATCAAAAACGCATTGTACATCAAAGCATAAAACAAACTAACTCCCGGATTTATTCGGGAGTTTTTATTTGATTAAAGATTTTTTTTGGAGCTTAATCCCGCTATCCACTATATCTTTTTTGTCATTGCGAACGAAGTGAAGCAATCTTTAGAAATTACTCAGCGCAATAACAAAAAAGGATGCCGTTACTATCGGGGCTAGGGATTTTGTCGTCCAAATCAAAAGTCAACATCAAAACATAATATTATCATTCCGTAAGAATCTAAACCGTTGAGATTCCTACACAATGACAAACTTACTTCTGAGCGCAAGTGCCTTTGCGAGCCTTAAAAATATTTTCAATAATGTCAAAAACTTTGTGGACTTTGCATTTCGAATGATATTCAATATGAATTTTTAAAATAAAAATCATAAAAATTTGTAGGTTAATAAATTATTTATATTTTTGCACCTCAAAATGAGATGTAAATTATGTTAATAATACCAGTAAAAGACGGAGAGTCTATCGACAGAGCTTTAAAAAAGTACAAAAGAAAATTTGATAAAACTAGAGTTGTAAGAGAACTTAGATCTAGACAGCAATTTATTAAGCCTTCTGTAACTTTGAGACAAGCTAAACTAAAAGCAGCTCACAAGCAAAGAAACTTAAGCAAAGAAGAGCAAGCTTAAGCTCTTTTTAGCAAAACATAATAAAAATCACTTCCGAATTTCTATATTTGGAAGTGATTTTGCATTTATAGACTTATGGTAGAAAGATTTCTGGATTATATAACAGTGGAAAAAAGATATTCTCCACATACATTGACCAACTACAAAAAAGATTTGTCAGATTTTTCGGACTTTGTTTTGAAGACAGAAGCTTCAGAAGATATTGTTCACGTTCATAAGAAAGTAATTAAGAATTTTATTGTGAATTTGAGTAACTCAGGTTTGAGTAAAAGAAGTATTAATAGAAAACTTTCATCATTGCGTAGTTTCTATGTTTTTATGCTTCGTTTGGAGGAGATAAAGGTTTCTCCTATGGAAACAATTGATTCTTTGAAATTCTATGCAGAAAAAAGGATTCCTTTCTCTGTAGAAGAAATGGGTCAAATGAAAACAGAAGTAGAGGAGAAGGGTAATATGACGCTTCTTGATAAATTGATTATAGAAACCTTATATCAAACCGGAATCAGGAAAGCGGAACTATGTGGGCTTTTATTGGAGAATGTGGATTTCTCGAAAAAAGAAATTTTGGTTATTGGTAAAGGAAACAAAGCCAGAATAATTCCAATTGCGGATGAGTTGCTTGCAGATTTTCAATTATATCTCAATATCCGTAATGCCAATAAGGAAAATGAGCATTATTTTTTCGTTAATAAAAATGGAAAAAAACTGGGTGAAAAGTTTGTTTATTTGGTCGTTAATAAGTACTTTAGTATAGTTACTTCTAAGCAGAAAAGGAGTCCACATATTCTGAGGCATACTTTTGCTACCCACGTTTTAAACCAGGGTGCAGAGATATCCAAGGTTCAAAAAATATTGGGACATGCTAGTTTAGCAAGTACACAAGTCTATACAAGTGCGAATATAGAAAAACTGAAAGAAGTTTATAAAAACGCCCATCCAAGAGAAACTAAGAATAAACAAAACGATATGGAGTAAAATTTACTATTTAATTGTTTAACCATTAAAATCAGACGTTATGAAGATTACAATTCAGACTGTAGGTGTAACACCTCACGAACCATTAAAAGAAAGAATTGAAAAAAAATTAGCCAAGCTTGAAACTTTTTATGACAAAATTGTAGAAGCTGCGGTTTACCTTAAAGTAGAAAATACATCAGAAAAAGAAAATAAAACCACGGAGCTTGTTGTGAAGATTCCGGGGAATGATATAGTAGTAAAGAAAACTTGCACTAGTTTTGAGGAAAGTTTAGATGATGCTGTGGAAACAGCTAAGAAACTGCTAATCAAGAAAAAAGAATTAGCTTAGAAAAAAAATGCGTTTTTTTGTAAAAAAAGACTTGTAGGTTTCAAAAAAGAGTCTCATATTTGCACTCGCAAAACGGAAACAACCGCGACGCAGAAATATGATCTTTAATTTGAAACCTACTTTGTATAAACTAAAAGTTTAGAAGATGTCGAAAAAATATTTTTAAAAAATATTTGCAAGATTCAAAAAAAAATTATCATATTTGCACTCGCAAAAAGGAAGTAACCGGAATGCAAGATTAGCGATCTTTATTTTAAAACATAAATGCCTCCATAGCTCAGTTGGCCAGAGCACGTGATTTGTAATCTCGGGGTCGTGGGTTCGAATCCCTCTGGAGGCTCAATTTATAAAAAGTACTGGGGAGATACCAGAGCGGTCAAATGGGGCTGACTGTAACTCAGCTGCTTCGGCTACGTAGGTTCGAATCCTGCTCTCCCCACTTTTTTATAATTTATTTTAGTTGCATAATTCAAAATTTATTTTTAGATTTGCACACGTTTACCAACAATTTAGGAAACAAAAATTGCGAAAGTAGCTCAGTTGGTAGAGCGTCAGCCTTCCAAGCTGAATGTCGCGGGTTCGACCCCCGTCTTTCGCTCAAAAAATCACAAACCCTCGGGAATGTGATTTTTTTTTAAGCCGACTTAGCTCAGGGGTAGAGTGCTTCCTTGGTAAGGAAGAGGTCACGGGTTCAAATCCCGTAGTTGGCTCAAAAGATTCTTTTTTAGAATTTTTTTGGAATGGGTTTTATGTTTTTTAATGTAAATTTGCGTTCCGATTGAGGAGTGTATTTGATGGATTGTTTTAAGTTATTTTAAATTGAAAATCATATTATTATTTTTTATTCAAAATAATTTTTGATATTCAAAAATTCATTATATTTGCAGACCGAAAAAAACAATATTAAATAAATTAAATATTAAAATCATGGCAAAGGAAACGTTTAATCGTTCAAAACCACACTTGAACATTGGTACTATTGGTCACGTTGACCATGGTAAAACTACTCTTACAGCTGCTATTTCTGCTGTATTAGCAAGCAAAGGTCTTGCTGAGAAAAAAGACTTCTCTGCAATTGACTCTGCTCCTGAAGAAAAAGAAAGAGGTATTACTATCAATACTGCTCACATCGAGTACGAAACTGAAAAAAGACACTACGCTCACGTTGACTGCCCAGGTCACGCGGATTATGTAAAGAACATGGTAACGGGTGCTGCTCAGATGGACGGTGCTATCGTTGTATGTGCTGCTACAGACGGACCTATGCCTCAAACTAGAGAGCACATCCTACTTTGCCGTCAGGTAAACGTACCTAGAATTGTTGTTTTCATGAACAAAGTAGATATGGTGGATGATCCAGAATTGTTAGAGCTTGTTGAAATGGAATTGAGAGACTTGTTGTCTACTTACGATTTTGACGGTGATAACTCTCCAGTAATCCAAGGTTCTGCATTAGGAGCTCTTACTGCTGCTACTGCTGCTACAGTTGATACTGAAGACAAATGGTTCAAATCTGTTGAAGAATTGATGGATGCTGTTGATACTTGGATCGAGCAACCACCAAGAGATACTGATAAGCCTTTCTTGATGCCAATCGAAGACGTATTCTCTATTACAGGTAGAGGTACTGTTGCAACTGGTAGAATCGAGGCTGGTGTTATCAACACTGGAGATCCAGTTGATATTGTTGGTATGGGTGATGAGAAATTGACTTCTACAATTACAGGAGTTGAGATGTTCAGAAAAATCCTAGATAGAGGTGAAGCTGGAGATAACGTAGGTCTATTGTTGAGAGGTATTGAAAAAACTGACATCAAGAGAGGTATGGTTATCGCTAAGAAAGATTCAGTTAAGCCACACAAAAAATTCAAAGCTTCTGTTTATATCCTTTCTAAAGAAGAAGGTGGACGTCACACTCCATTCCACAACAAATATCGTCCTCAGTTCTACGTAAGAACTACAGACGTTACAGGTGAGATCTTCTTGCCAGAAGGTGTAGAAATGGTAATGCCTGGTGATAACTTAGAGATCACTGTAGAATTGTTACAACCAATCGCTCTTAACGTAGGTCTTAGATTTGCGATCAGAGAAGGTGGTAGAACAGTTGGTTCAGGTCAGGTTACTGAAATCTTAGACTAATCGTCTTACAATAATATAAAGCTTCCGTAAGGAACTCTTGCGGAGCTTTTTAATCTACGGGCATCGTCCAATGGTAGGATACCGGTCTCCAACACCGTTGATCTGGGTTCGAATCCTAGTGCCCGTGCAAAAATAAAATAATGAGCTCATTAGTTAATTTTTTAAAAGGTTCTTATACAGAATTTAAAGATAAAGTGGAGTGGCCAAAATGGCCAGACTTGCAGTCGTCTACAATTGTTGTAGCGGTGACTACTGTTATCCTTGCTTTATTTACATTTGGAGTAGATTCTTTGTTTAGTGTAACTATCAAGAATTTTATTGCGACGTTTATTAATCTATTTAACTAATTCAAAATTACTTTCCTCATGAGCGAATCGAAATGGTATGTGCTGAAAGCTATTAGCGGACAGGAAAATAAAGTGAAGAATTACATTGAGAACGAAATCCAACGTTTAGGTATGGATGCTTATGTTACTCAAGTTGTAATTCCTATGGAAAAAGTTATCCAGATTAGAAATGGTAAAAAAGTTCCAAAAGAGAAACCTTATTATCCTGGTTACCTTATGGTAGAAGCTGATCTTGTTGGGGAGGTTCCTCACGTGATCAAAAACATTCCAGGGGTTATTTCTTTCTTGAGTCTTACAAAAGGAGGTGAGCCTGTTCCGATGAGAAAATCTGAGGTTAACAGAATGCTTGGAAGAATGGATGAGCTTTCAGAATTTGCAACAGATGTCGAGATTCCTTTCATTGTTGGAGAAAATGTGAAGGTAATCGATGGTCCTTTCAACGGTTTCAATGGAACTATTGAAAAAATTCTTGAAGACAAAAAGAAAATCGAAGTTTCGGTTCTTATCTTCGGAAGAAAGACACCTATGGAACTTAGCTTTATGCAAGTAGAAAAAGTATAATTACTTTCATTAAAATATAAAAAAGCTTTTCAATTTTTTGGAAAGCTTTTTTATTTGTATTAATTTTTAATAAATCATTGCGGATTTAAAAAATATTCTTATTTTTGCAAACTGAAAAGTGAGATTTTGTTTATGAGGACAATAACTTACTGAATAATAAATGCTTCCACATTCATTATTTATTAATTTAATCAAACATTAAAATGGCTAAAAAAGTCTTTAAAATGGTAAAGCTTCAGGTGAAAGGTGGCGCTGCTAACCCTTCTCCACCAGTAGGTCCAGCTTTGGGTTCTGCGGGTGTGAACATCATGGAGTTTTGTAAACAATTCAACGGTAGAACTCAGGATAAGCCTGGTCAAGTTTTGCCAGTTGTTATTACGGTGTATGAAGACAAATCTTTTGAATTCATCATCAAAACACCTCCGGTTGCTATCCAATTATTGGATGCTGCAAAACTGAAAGGTGGATCTGGAGAACCTAACAGAAATAAAGTAGGTGCTGTATCTTGGGCTCAAGTTCAGAAAATTGCTGAGGACAAAATGGGAGATCTTAACTGTTTCTCACTAGAACCTGCAATTTCTATGGTAGCTGGTACTGCTAGATCTATGGGATTGAGAGTAACAGGAACTAAACCAACTAACGCTTAAAACTTAAAGAAATGGCAAAATTGACAAAAAAGCAAAAAGAAGCTTTAAGCAAAGTGGAAAAAAATAAAATTTACAATCTTGACGAAGCGTCTGCTTTGGTAAAAGAGGTAAATTTTGCAAAATTTGATGCGTCTGTAGATATCGCTGTTAGATTGGGTGTAGATCCAAGAAAAGCAAACCAAATGGTAAGAGGTGTTGTATCTCTTCCTCACGGAACTGGTAAAGATATCAAGGTTTTGGCTTTGGTAACTCCAGACAAAGAAGCAGAAGCTAAAGAAGCTGGTGCAGACTATGTAGGTCTTGATGAATATTTGACTCAAATCAAAAATGGTTGGACAGATGTTGACGTTATCGTTACTATGCCAGCTGTTATGGGTAAACTAGGACCATTGGGTAGAGTTTTAGGACCAAGAGGTCTTATGCCAAACCCTAAATCTGGTACTGTAACTATGGAAATCGGAAAAGCTGTAGCTGAAGTGAAAGCTGGTAAAATCGATTTCAAAGTAGATAAATATGGTATTATCCACGCAGGTATTGGTAAAGTATCTTTTGATGCTGCTAAACTTAAAGAAAATGCTCAGGAATTAATCTCGACATTGATCAAGTTGAAACCAACTGCTGCTAAAGGAACTTATGTAAAGAGCATTTATTTGTCTTCTACAATGAGTCCTGGAATTGCTGTTGATACAAAATCTGTTAACTAATTATAATCCTAAACAATGACAAAAGACCAAAAAGTTGTAGCAATACAAGAGATCAAAGATTTGCTTCAGGATGCAAAAGTAGTTTACGTAGCAGATCTTACAGGATTGAACGCTTCCAAATCTTCTGACTTCAGAAGACAAGCTTTCAAACAAAATATCAAAATCAAAGTTGTGAAGAATACATTGCTTCAAAAAGCAATGGAACAGATCGAAGGTGTAGATTACGCTGAGATGTTCGAAACTTTCAAAGGAAACTCTGCATTAATGATTGCTGATACAGCTAACGCTCCAGCAAAACTGATCAAAGATTTCAGAAAGAAAGAAGAGAAACCAGCTCTAAAATCGGCTTTCGTTCAAGAAACTTTCTATGTTGGTGACGAAAATCTTGATACTTTAGTAAGCATCAAGTCTAGAGAAGAAATGATCGGTGAAATCATCGGATTGCTTCAGTCTCCAATCCAAAGAGTTGTTTCTGCTCTTCAAAACAAATCTGAAGCTGGAGAAGCTACAACTGAAGAAGTTGCTGCTCCTGCAGTAGAAGAAACTCCTGCTGAGGCGGCTCCAGAAGCTCCTGCAGCAGAAAGCACTGACGAAGCGCCAGCTGCTGAATAATACACTCAAAAAAATAGATAATTAATCAACAAAAAACATTACAACAATGTCAGATTTAAAAAATTTAGCTGAAACGCTAGTAAACTTAACAGTAAAAGACGTAAATGAATTAGCTACTATCCTTAAGGATGAGTACGGAATCGAGCCAGCTGCTGCTGCTGTAGTAGTTGCTGCAGGTGGTGCAGGTGATGCTGCTGAAGAAAAAACAGAATTCGATGTAATTCTTAAATCAGCTGGTGCATCTAAATTAGCTGTTGTTAAATTGGTAAAAGATTTAACTGGTGCTGGTCTTAAAGAAGCTAAAGATATCGTAGACGGTGCTCCTGCTCCATTGAAGCAAGGTGTTTCTAAAGACGAAGCTGAAGCTCTTAAGAAGCAATTAGAAGAAGCTGGTGCTGAAGTAGAATTGAAGTAATCATTTACTCAATAATATTATAAAGCGGTAAGTCCTAGACTTACCGCTTTTTTTACGTTTATGTTAATTTTGCATATATTGTTTTCATAAGTTGTTATTTTTACTAATTTTGCAAAGTGAAAAAAAGTTTATTGCCTTCCTTTGCGAATGTAAAAGATTATGCTAGTTTTTTATCTAAATTCTGGCAATTTTCTATTATACTTTTATTTCTTTTTCTAAATTCTCTTTCTGCTCAAGAAATACAGACACAAGATCCTGTTTCGTCTGGACTTATTATTACTGCCGGAGATGCGGTAATCTATTCTAAAGATGCTTCTTTTAATGAACAGATTTCCAAAAGTAAAACTATACAGCAATACTCGAAAGTCATTAAAATCAATAATGATGAATTAAAAATTGTTGCTAAGAACTCTGATGAACCAACGAAGAAACTCCAGCCTAAGATTAAGGAAGAGGTTGATTTGTTGGCTGCTAAAAAATTAAAAGATAGTAGGAAAGTAGATCTTCCTAAAAAGAAAATCGATCTGCACATTTCTAAAGGTTATAGTGATGGTAAATTCCTTGCTGGCGTTAGTTCAATAAATGGTTCATTTGTACCGCCGAGTAACGATTATCACTATTCTAAATATTTTTTGAGTTCTTCTGTTATCCCAAAAAATACTTCATTAGAATTCTTACATTTTACAGATTGTTTTTATAAAAATGATAATTCAAAATTACAGGTAAACGTTTCTAGTTTTTCTGTAAGACCTCCACCTTCTGATTTAATTTAATCATTAATTTTTTACAATCTTATTTCTTGAGAAATCCTTTTTCTCAAAGGAATCTTATTTTCAATAATAATAAATTTTTTATGAAAAAATTAAATCTACTTTTTACAGTAGTGTTTCTGCTTGTTGCAAATCAAATGCTATTTTCGCAAGTAGTGGATAGATTATATCTTTCGTTGTCAGCTACTGGAAGAGTTTATGATATTACCGGAGTGCCTGCAGTACTTCCAACTCCACTGACGGCACCTAATTATTCTGCAGGTAACCAGAATTTTATAAGTAATCTTGCTGTTGGTTATGATACTCCTGGGGGAAATCCTACAAGTTTAGCTTTTTTGCACTCTAATACAGCTGCTGGTAGTACAATATTTAAATATTTACCAGCTACAGGATCACAATCGACAGGTCAGGTAACCCCAGCAGGCAATCTTATTGGAGGAATCGGGACAAATAATGTTCCAAAGGCAAATGGTGATCCGTCTGGGCTTGCATATGGGTTTAGCACAACAAGTAAAAATTTGTACCAAGTTTATCCTACGAGTACAGATTTGGGAGCTGTAACAGCTCCTGCTAGTGATGCTATTTGGAATAATACAGGTGGTAATACATCTACAATATGGGCAACAGATACATTTTTTGATTATCAAAACTTCATCTATGTGATTGTACAGAATACAAACGGAGCTACAATTACAAGGCACTTATATAAGATTGATCCAACTACAAGAGTTGCTACTCGTGTTGTACAACTAACCGGTCCTATAGGGACTTCTAGTGGTGATAATACCGTTAGTAACAGTACTACAGTAGGAAACGTGAGAGGTATTGCATATCTAAACGGATTGGTTTATGCTGTTTCTGTAAATGGTAATCCAGGAACAGAATTGGCGGTTTATACTATTAATATATCTACCGGTGTTTCGACATATATTAGAACATATACCGGAATAGCAGGTGGTTTATGGGCAACTAACCAAGATTTGGCTTCAGTTCCATATTACATACCCTTCATTTTTAATTGTGGAGGAGCGACAATACAAGAAACAACGCCATTTGTTGCTGGTGTAGGTTCTACAAAAACACTTAGAGCGCCTATTTCTACAGTTTATGGTCCTGGAACATATAGAATAAATGTATCTGGGACAGATTTTGCATCTACATTTACAGATGTTACAATAACTTCCACCACGACATACATAGATATTCCTGTTACCTATAATGGGACTGGCTCAAGTGGTACTAGAACTATTACCTATAATATCAACGGAAGTACAACGACTTGTACATTTAATGCGGTTATTGAGCGTGACTTGGACGGTGATGGAATTCCTGATATATTGGATTTGGATTCTGATAATGATGGTATATTGGATATTTTCGAATGTCCAGAAAGTGTGGTGGATGTTAATTACAATATTGCTGATGGTAATACAGTTACGTTTAATGCGCCAGCTGCTGATTTAGGTTTTATTTTCGATGTTTATACACTTGATAATTCATTTAACTTAAATATTAATGGAGTTAACCTTTCGACCTCCAAATTAGAATTCCAGCCGGATCAAACTGACAATGTCAGATTTGTAGACGGAAATACTTATGGTAATGGAACTGTACCTCAAATATATAATATGACAGGAACAGCAGCTAATCCTTTGGTTAGAATTATTATTCATAAAAATGGATCTGTAAGTATGTATGGCAGCAAAAGTAGTGGTGGTCAATTGTTTCCTTTGCAGTTATACAATGGTAATACATTCAATTCAATTACATGGAATAGAACAGGAGCTAATACTGTAATTTTAAGTCAATTGGTTGTAGGTCCTACTTACATCACTGGCCGGGGAAATGGTGTCAAAAATGGTTTCTGTGATCCGGATAATGATGGTGTTTCTAATCAATTTGATGTAGATAGTGATGGCGACGGTTGTCCTGATGCTATCGAAGGTAGTGAGGCTGTACGCTTTGATCAGGTTCATTCTATGACATTGCCGGCTGGAGATGCTAATTATGCTTACCGCGGTCAAATAAAAACTATTTATAATGGTGTCACTACAGGTACACCAGCACAGATCATAAGTACATCTCCTTCGGCAAGCGGCGTTCCGCAATTGGTTAACTATGCAGGCTTTAATTTAAATACTGGTACAAACCCTTCTAATCTTGCAGGTCTTGTGGATAATACAGATGGAACAGCAGATATTGGACAAGGTGTAGGAACTTCTCAAAATGCAACAACTACAGATCCTGAGTGTTCTAGATGTTTCCGCCCTGCTACAACAGCTGGAACTACTTTAGTAACTAATCATGGTATTACAGCTTTGGCTAGAGCGGGAGGCGCAACTACAGACTGGCCGGGTAAGATAAAAGGTGCATATACGGCTTTGGATGCAAAAACTAAAGGTTTTGTAATCAACAGAGTTCCAACGTCTGCTTTAAGTTCTATTACTGGAGTTACTGGTATGATGGTGTATGATACAACTGTCAACTGTCTTAAAATATATGATGGAACAGCGTGGAATTGCTACTCTAAACAAACCTGTGATAATTTTAACCAATAAAAGTAAGATGAAAACATATATAATATCATTAGTAATTTTAATTTCTAGCCTCAGTTTTGCTCAGGTGACTATTGGGAAAGCAAGCCCATATACAGCGGCTAATGCAACAGTATCTTTAGAATTTGGTAATGCTTCAGGCGGAACAAGAGGTATTGTTTTACCTTGGGTAACTTCCGCGGCAAGTGTGACTTCTGCGGTTCCCGGAACTTTGATTTTTGATAGTACAGATCAGAAAGTTAAATTTGGCACAGCTGCTACAACCAATGCAACAGCTGTTACTAGCTGGACCGATTTGTCTGCTGGAGCTTATGCGCCAACAACGGCAAACGTTCCAGATGCCAATACAGAAAATACAACAGCAAAAACTTTGATTGGTGGAACGCCAGCCACAGATACGACTTCAGGGATTTTAGTCTTAGGAGATGCGAATAAAGCGATGATTCTGCCAAGAGTGTCTTCCTATACTGATATTGTAAATCCAAGTGCAGGAATGATGGTTTATGTTACCGGAACTCAGCAATTGGCTTTGTACAACGGTAGAGAATGGTCTTTCTGGACTAAACCTTAATATTTTTTAATCTAAATATTTCTAAACCACTTCTTTGTGAAGTGGTTTTTTTGTATATGTCAATTATTTTATATAAATTTGCAAATCTTTTGGCGCTAATAATTTCATATACTGTAATCAATTTATAACTCTTTCATTTTATGAAAGGGGGATTTCTTGTTTATATATACTTTATTTCGTTATTTGATATAAAAATATTTTGCACTACGTCGTGAAAAGATATACCGGCGTTGCAGTTAGAAAAGATTGATAAATAAGGGTTTAAGTTTATTCTGATAGCGCCAAAAATCAAAAAAACTGATTCTTTATTTTTTTAATCTAGTCTGATATTTTTTAAAACAAAATATTTTTTAACCCTTTTTCTTATAATTTTATGAGTAAAACACAGGCCGCTCCTAAAGTTCAAGGTACAGAGAGGATCAACTTTTCGTCAGCGAAAGGTAGAATCGATACACCTGACTTTTTGGACATCCAAATCCAGTCTTTCAAGGAGTTTTTCCAGCTAGACACGCTTCCTGAGCAACGTTTGAATGAATCACTTTACAAAACGTTCCAGGAAAATTTCCCAATTACAGATTCTAGAAACCAATTTGTTTTAGAATTTCTAGATTATCTGGTAGATTCTCCACGTTATTCTATAGATGAGTGCGTAGAGAGAGGTTTAACGTATAACGTTCCTCTAAAGGCTAGACTTAAATTATATTGTACAGATCCGGAGCACGAAGATTTCCAGACTGTTGTACAGGATGTATATTTAGGTCCGGTTCCTTATATGACTCCGTCTGGTTCATTCATTATCAATGGAGCAGAGCGTGTTATCGTAACTCAGTTACACAGATCTCCGGGTGTATTCTTCGGACAGACTTACCACGCCAACGGAACTAAGCTTTACTATTCAAGAATTATCCCTTTCAAAGGATCTTGGATGGAATTTACAACAGATATCAACAGCGTAATGTACGCGTATATCGACCGTAAGAAAAAATTACCTTTAACAACATTACTAAGAGCGATTGGTTATGAGTCTGATAAAGAGATTCTTCAGATTTTTGACTTGGCAGAAGAAGTGAAAGTTTCTAAAGCGGCTCTTAAAAAAGTAGAAGGTAGGACTTTAGCTGCGAGAGTATTGAACACTTGGTTCGAGGATTTCGTAGACGAGGATACAGGTGAGGTTGTTTCTATCGAAAGAAACGAAATCATCTTGGATAGAGAAACAATTCTTGAAAAAGAACACCTAGATGTTATCTTGGATTCTGGAGTTAAGTCCATCTTAATTCACAAAGAAAATTCTAACGAGTTCTCTATTATCCAAAATACACTACAAAAAGATCCAACCAACTCAGAAAAAGAAGCGGTTGAATATATCTATCGTCAGTTAAGAAATGCTGATGCGCCGGATGAAGAAACTGCAAGAGGAATTATTGAAAAATTATTCTTCTCGGAGCAGAGATATTCATTAGGTGAAGTTGGTCGTTACAGATTGAACAAAAAATTAGGGCTTAATATTTCTGAGGATAATCAGGTTTTGACGAAAGAAGATATCATCTCTATCGTAAAACACTTGATCGAGTTAGTTAATTCTAAGGCTGAAGTTGATGATATCGATCACTTATCAAACAGAAGAATCAAGACTGTTGGTGAGCAATTATCAGGACAGTTTGGTGTTGGTCTTTCTAGAATTGCCAGAACGATCAAAGAAAGAATGAACGTTAGAGATAACGAGATTTTTACACCTGTTGATTTGGTTAATGCTAAGACTTTAACGTCTGTTATCAACTCATTCTTTGGTACCAACCAGCTTTCTCAGTTTATGGATCAAACCAACCCACTATCAGAAATCACGCACAAGCGTAGACTTTCTGCGTTAGGACCTGGTGGTTTATCTAGAGAAAGAGCAGGTTTCGAGGTTCGTGACGTTCACCATACACACTATGGTCGTATCTGTCCAATTGAAACTCCGGAAGGACCAAACATTGGTTTGATTTCTTCTTTAGGTATGTATGCGAAAATCAATACTTTAGGTTTCATCGAAACGCCTTATAGAAAAGTTGAAAACGGTAAAGTAGATTTACAAGCTGCACCAACTTATCTGAATGCTGAGGATGAGGAATACAAAGTAATTGCTCAGGCGAACGTTGATATGAATGACGACGGTAGCATCAATACAGATAGAGTTATTGCTCGTTTGGACGGAGATTACCCAGTTGTTGAGCCTCAGCAAGTAGATTTGATTGATGTTGCACCAAACCAGATTTCTGGTATTTCTGCATCATTGATTCCTTTCCTAGAGCACGATGATGCGAACAGAGCATTGATGGGATCGAATATGATGCGTCAGGCTGTTCCGTTATTGAAACCTCAGGCACCTATCGTAGGTACAGGTTTGGAAAAACAAGTAGCTAGAGATTCTAGAATCTTGATTAATGCTGAAGGTACTGGAGTTGTAGAATACGTAGATGCTGAAAGAATTGTTATTAAGTACGAAAGAAGCGAGGAAGACGATTTAGTTAACTTCGATTCTGCTACTAAAACTTATAAACTGACTAAGTTCAGAAAAACAAACCAGAGTACGACTATCACATTGAGACCAAACGTAAGAGTAGGTGATACAGTGGAAAAAGGTCAGGTTCTTTGTGACGGTTATGCAACTGAAAACGGAGAATTGGCTCTTGGTAGAAACTTGGTAGTTGCGTTTATGCCTTGGAAAGGTTATAATTTCGAGGATGCGATTGTAATTAATGAAAAAGTAGTTCGTGAGGACTGGTTTACTTCAATCCACGTAGATGAATATTCTCTAGAAGTTCGTGATACCAAATTAGGTATGGAAGAATTGACAGCTGATATTCCAAACGTTTCTGAAGAAGCTACTAAAGATCTTGATGAGAACGGTATGATCCGTATCGGAGCAGAAGTTAAGCCTGGTGATATCCTTATCGGAAAAATCACGCCAAAAGGTGAGTCTGATCCAACACCGGAAGAAAAACTTCTTAGAGCTATCTTCGGAGATAAAGCTGGTGATGTAAAAGATGCTTCATTGAAAGCAGATTCTTCTCTAAGAGGAGTTGTAATCAACAAAAAATTGTTCTCTAGAAATATCAAGGACAAAAAGAAAAGAAGTGAGGAGAAAATCAAGTTGGAAGAAATCGAAAATACTTACAAAAATAAGTTTGACGATTTAAGAAATACTTTGATTGACAAATTGAATACTCTAGTTTCTGGTAAAACTTCTCAAGGTGTGAAAAATGACCTGGAAGAAGAAGTTATCGGTAAAGGAACTAAGTTCACTTTGAAATTGCTTCAGTCTGTTGAAGATTATGTAAACATCAGTGGTGCGGATTGGACTGTTGATGCTGACAAAAATGAATGGATCAAACAATTGATTCACAATTATAAGATTAAATACAATGATCTTTCGGGAGTTAAAAACCGTGAGAAATTTGCATTGTCAATCGGAGACGAGTTGCCAGCAGGTATTATCAAACTAGCTAAAGTTTACATCGCTAAGAAACGTAAACTGAACGTAGGAGATAAAATGGCGGGTCGTCACGGTAACAAAGGTATCGTTTCAAGAATCGTTCGTGAAGAAGATATGCCATTCCTGGAAGATGGAACACCTGTAGATATCGTATTGAATCCACTTGGGGTACCTTCTCGTATGAACATTGGTCAGATCTACGAAACTGTTCTTGGATGGGCTGGTAGAAAATTAGGATTGAAATTCGCTACGCCAATCTTTGATGGAGCTAGTCTAGAGCAGATTACAGAATATACAGACGAAGCTGGTCTTCCTAAATTCGGTCACACTCACCTTTATGATGGTGGTACTGGAGAGAGATTTACTCAGGCGGCAACAGTTGGTATTATCTATATGTTGAAACTAGGACACATGGTAGATGACAAAATGCACGCACGTTCTATCGGACCATATTCATTAATTACGCAACAGCCATTAGGAGGTAAAGCGCAATTTGGAGGTCAGAGATTTGGAGAGATGGAGGTTTGGGCTCTTGAAGCATTCGGAGCATCGAATATCCTTAGAGAAATCCTGACTGTGAAGTCGGATGACGTGATTGGTAGAGCAAAAACTTACGAAGCAATTGCGAAAGGAGAAGCAATGCCAGAACCTGGTATTCCGGAATCTTTCAACGTATTACTTCACGAGTTACAAGGTCTTGGACTTGATGTAAGATTAGAGGAATAATTTATTTATAATTAAGAAATTATCACTCTAAAATTAAGAGCGAAACTCAATTTGAGTTTTCAATCTTTTTAATCTTTAAATCAAAATAAAAAATGTCAAATAAAAATAAAACAAGTCGATTTAATAAAATCACTATTGGTTTAGCTTCACCAGAATCTATTCTTCAGGAATCGAGAGGGGAAGTTCTTAAGCCAGAAACGATCAACTATCGTACGCACAAACCGGAAAGAGATGGTTTGTTCTGCGAGAAGATCTTCGGTCCTGTAAAAGACTACGAGTGTGCTTGTGGAAAATACAAAAGAATCCGTTACAAAGGGATTGTTTGTGATAGATGTGGTGTAGAAGTTACAGAGAAAAAAGTACGTAGAGAAAGAATCGGACACATTGGTTTGGTTGTTCCTGTGGCGCACATCTGGTATTTCCGTTCTTTGCCAAACAAAATTGGTTATTTATTAGGTATCCCGTCCAAGAAATTGGATATGATTATCTATTACGAGAGATATGTTGTGATCCAACAAGGTATTGCTAAGAAAGCAGACGGTTCAGATTTCGATGACAAAGAATTCCTTACAGAAGAAGAATATTTGGATGTTTTGGAAACACTTCCTATCGAGAACCAATATCTTGATGATTCTGACCCGAACAAATTCGTAGCGAAAATGGGAGCAGAAGCTGTTGAAGAATTGTTGAAGAGAATCGACCTAGATTCTTTATCATTCGATCTTCGTCACAAAGCTCACAACGAGTCTTCTAAACAAAGAAGAACAGAAGCGCTTAAGAGATTGAACGTTGTAGAAGCATTGAGAGGTGCTAATACAAGAATGATCAATAAGCCAGAATGGATGATTATGAGAGTTCTTCCTATTATACCACCAGAACTAAGACCATTGGTTCCATTGGATGGAGGACGTTTCGCAACTTCCGATCTTAATGATCTTTACAGAAGGGTTATTATCAGAAACAACCGTTTGAAGAGACTATTGGAGATCAAAGCTCCGGAAGTAATCTTAAGAAACGAGAAGCGTATGCTTCAGGAATCTGTAGATTCATTATTCGATAATACAAGAAAATCTTCTGCTGTAAAATCTGAATCAAACAGACCATTGAAATCTCTTTCAGATTCATTGAAAGGTAAGCAAGGTCGTTTCCGTCAGAACTTATTAGGAAAAAGGGTAGATTACTCAGCTCGTTCGGTTATTGTTGTAGGTCCTAGCTTACAATTGCACGAGTGTGGTCTTCCAAAAGATATGGCTGCAGAGCTTTACAAACCGTTTATCATTAGAAAACTAATCGAGAGAGGAATTGTAAAAACTGTAAAATCAGCTAAAAGAATCATCGATAGAAAAGAGCCTGTAGTTTATGATATCCTAGAAGGTGTGATGAAAGGTCACCCTGTTCTTTTGAACAGAGCACCTACTTTGCACAGATTAGGTATCCAAGCATTCCAGCCTAAGATGATCGAAGGTAAAGCGATCCAACTTCACCCATTGGTAACAACGGCTTTCAACGCCGATTTTGATGGGGATCAGATGGCGGTTCACTTACCATTAGGTCCAGAAGCTATTTTGGAAGCTCAACTATTGATGCTAGGTTCTCAGAATATCTTGAACCCTGCGAATGGTTCTCCAATTACGGTACCATCTCAGGACATGGTTTTGGGTCTGTATTTTATGACCAAAGAAGCTCATTCTACTGACGAGAAGAAAATTCAAGGTGAAGGTCTTGCTTTCTATTCTCCGGAAGAAGTGGAAATTGCTTATGCAGAAGGAAAAGTTTCTCTTAACGCAAAAGTAAGATGTCGTCTTCCAGTAAAAGAGAATGGAGAAATCGTAACAAGATTATTGAACACAACTGTAGGAAGAATTTTGTTCAATCAGATTGTACCAGCACAAGTTGGATACGTTGACGAGTTATTGACTAAGAAATCTCTTAGAAATGTAATTGGTCAGATCTTGGCAGATACAGATTTCCCAACTACTGTTAAGTTCTTGGATGATATGAAAAACCTTGGATATGCAAACGCATTCAAAGGAGGTCTTTCATTCTCTCTGGGAGATATCGTAATTCCTGCTGAGAAAAAAGGAATGATTGCTACAGCAGTAGAAAACGTAGATGAAATTAAGGCTAACTATAACATGGGTCTTATTACAGATACAGAGCGTTATAATCAGGTAATCGACGTTTGGACTAATACCAACGCTGGTCTTACGGAAATGATTATGAGTAGAATGAAGTCTGACCAAGGTGGATTCAACTCTGTATTTATGATGCTAGATTCTGGTGCGAGGGGTTCTAAGGAGCAGATCCGTCAGTTATCTGGTATGAGAGGTTTGATGGCAAAACCACAAAAAGCTGGTTCTGTTGGAGCTGAGATTATTGAAAACCCGATTGTCGCAAACTTTAAAGAAGGTTTGTCAATCTTGGAGTACTTTATCTCTACCCACGGTGCTCGTAAGGGTCTTGCGGATACCGCTCTTAAAACTGCCGATGCTGGTTACTTAACTAGAAGATTGGTAGACGTTGCACAGGATGTTATCATTACAGAGGATGATTGTGGAACTTTGAGAGGTACAGAAATTACTGCACTTAAGAAAAATGATGATATCGTTGAAAAAATCTCTGACAGAATTCTTGGTAGAGTTTCTCTTCACAACGTTTATCACCCAGAAACTGATGAGTTGTTGGCTAATGCAGATGAGTTAATCGTTGAAGCTGTTGCTAAACAAATAGAAGACGCTGGAATCGAAGCTGTAGAAGTTCGTTCTCCATTAACTTGTGAAACCAAAAAAGGTATCTGTGCAAAATGTTACGGTCGTAACCTTGCAACAGGTAAAGGAATCCATATGGGAGAAGCTGTAGGTGTTATCGCTGCACAGTCTATTGGTGAGCCGGGAACTCAGTTAACATTGAGAACTTTCCACCAAGGGGGTACTGCAAGTAACATTTCAGAAAATCCAAGTATCGTTGCAAAACGTGATGGTATTGTTGAGATGGATGAGGTTAGAACAATTAAGTCTGAAGGCGAAGAAGGACAAACTGCGGATATCGTTGTGTCCCGTTCAACAGAATTTAGATTGGTTGCTGATAACGAAGCTAGAACACCAATCATGGTTGCGAACGTTCCTTATGGTTCCGAACTATTTGTGAAACCAGGCGATAAAGTGAAAAAAGGAGATCTTATTGCAAAATGGGATGCCTATAATGCCGTAATCATTGCAGAAACTTCTGGTAAGGTAGAGTATGAGGATATTATCCAAGGTATCTCTTTCGTATTGGAGATTGATGAGCAGACTGGTTTCGAAGAGAAAGTAATCTCTGAATCTAGAAATAAAAAAGCGGTTCCAACTTTGAAGGTTGTAGATGCAAAAGGCGTAGAGCAAAAAGCTTACAACTTACCGGTAGGCGCCCACTTGATGGTTAACGATGGTGAGAAAATTAAGGCTGGTAAAGTCCTAATCAAGATCCCAAGAAAATCTGCAAAAGCAGGGGATATCACCGGAGGTCTTCCAAGAGTTACCGAATTATTCGAAGCCAGAAACCCTTCAAACCCAGCTGTAGTTACAGAGATTGATGGTGTAGTTTCTTACGGTAAAATCAAGAGAGGTAACCGTGAGCTTATCGTTGAGGCTAAAACTGGAGAAATCAAGAAGTATTTGGTTAAATTATCAAACCAGATCTTGGTTCAGGAGAATGACTTCGTTTATGCTGGTGGTCCACTTTCAGACGGTTCTATCACACCGGACGATATCTTAAGAATCAAAGGTCCAACTGCGGTTCAGGAATATTTGGTTAATGAGATTCAGGAAGTTTACCGTCTTCAAGGGGTGAAGATTGATGACAAACACTTCGAGATTATTGTTCGTCAGATGATGACAAAAGTATCGATTGTGGATGGAGGAGATACTCAGTTCCTGGAAGGAGCATTGGAGCACAAATTCGATTTCTTGGAAGAGAACAACAGAGTTTTCGGACTGAAAGTTGTTACCGAGCCGGGAGATTCTAAAGTATTCAAGGCAGGTCAGATGATTACAGCAAGAGAACTTAGAGATGAGAACTCGAAGCTTAAGAGAGAAGATCAGGCTTTGGTACAAGTTAGAGAAGCGCTTCCTGCAACTGCAACACCTGTTTTACAAGGTATTACAAGAGCAGCGTTACAGACAAAATCATTTATGTCTGCAGCGTCATTCCAGGAAACAACTAAGGTTCTTAACGAAGCAGCAGTATCTGGAAAAATCGACTTCTTGACAGGTCTTAAAGAAAATGTAATTGTAGGACACAGAATCCCTGCAGGTACAGGTCTTAAAGATTACCAAAACGTAATCGTAGGTTCTAGAAAAGAATTCGAAGATATTAACTAAAAAAAGATATTATAGATTATGAATTTAAATTTTAAATGATTTATATTCGTAATCTATAATTTTAACAAAATAATTAAACAAAAAAATGGACAATAATCAAAACCAAGATCCAAACAACATTAACATCGAACTTAATGAAGTTGTAGCAGCAGGAGTTTATGTGAACTTAGCTTTAGTAAATCACTCTCCATCAGAATTCGTATTGGATTTCATCCAATTGATGCCAGGTGTACAACAAGCGAAAGTAAGATCTAGAGTTATCGTAGCACCTCTTCACGCAAAAAGAGTTTTAGCTGCACTTCAGCAAAATGTTGCTAACTATGAGCAGCAGTTTGGTGAGATCAAAGAAGTTGAACCTTTCGTATTAGGAGGTAACAACGTTCAAGCTTAAGATATTTCTCTTAACATATCAATCCCGATTCTTCTAGAGTCGGGATTTTTTATTTAGGTTTAATATTTTATTAACTCAACATTTTTTTAAGTTGAAATCTCACCAACTACCTTTGTCAAAATTTTTTATAATGAAGAAGCTATTAGTATTTCTGCAGCTATTTTTATCATTAATGATATTCTCCCAGAAAGGAATTGTAGATACAGCTCAGGTTGTAATTCCGAACCGGTTCAATAGTACAGAAGCAATGCAGAAACCTTATGTGATTATGATTTCCACCGATGGTTTCAGAAGTGATTATACTAAGAAATACAATGCTGAGAATCTTCTGAGATATTCGGATGAAGGTGTTCAGGCAAAAGCAATGTTGCCAAGTTATCCAAGTATTACTTTTCCTAATCACTGGACTTTAATTACAGGTTTATATCCTTCTCATCACGGTCTCATAGATAACTTTTTCTACGATTATAAAAGAAAAGAACCTTATGCAATGAGCAATCGCAAGAATGCTGAAGATGGTTCTTGGTACGGCGGTATTCCTTTGTGGAGTCTGGCGGAGAAACAAAATATGGTGAGTGCTTCTTTACAATGGGTAGGTTCTGCAAGCGATGCAGGCGGAATTAGACCAACTTACTATTATTCTTATCACGAGAAATTTTCGCCCTCAGAAAAAGTCAATAAAGTGATTAATTGGTTGAAGCTTCCGGAAGAGAAACGCCCGCATTTTATCTCTTTATATTTTCCTGAAGTGGATGGTGCAGGACATCATTACGGACCAGAAGCAAAGGAAACTGAAACGGCTGTTCATTTGATTGATAATGCTATTGGAGAATTAGTTCAAAGAGTCAGTGATTTAGGATTGAAGAATGTCAATTTTGTTTTTGTTTCAGACCACGGGATGATACAGGTTGATGGAGGAAACCCGCTTGAGATCCCTTCGATTTTATTGGATAAGCATAGATTTGATTATTATAATTCTCAGACGTTGCTAAGAGTTTATGTTAAAAATCCTGATGAGGTTAGATCTGTTTACAAGGAACTGAAAGCCAATAAAACTGATGATTATGAAGTTTATCTCGACAAAAAACTTCCAAAATATCTTCACTTCTCCACTAGAGATGATAAGTACAATAGAATCGGGCAGATTATACTAATTCCAAAAGCACCTAAAATATTCTTAGAAAAAGGAAGAAAAATATCAGTCGGAAAGCACGGATATGACCCACGAGTTGTTCCTGAAATGAAAGCGACTTTCTTCGCTTGGGGACCAGCGTTCAAGAATGATTTGGTAATTGATGAGTTTGAGAATATTAATGTTTATCCTTTGGTTGCTGAGGTTTTAGGTTTGAAAATCAATGAAAAGATTGATGGAAAATTGAAAATTTTGAAACCAATTTTGAGGCGGAAAAAGTGAGTTTTCTGAGTCGATTTTTACATCAAAAAAGGCCTTCTACAAGTCCGATGGATAGGGCATTTGCAGAGGTGGTTAAAAAGTCTTGATGTTTTAACAAAAGCAACTTGATGTTTTGAGTAAAAGGACTTGATGTTTTTATAAGAGCATCAAGAGGCTTTTGAAAAACTTTAATCTTGTCTAAATTTTCATCTTAGAAATCCCTAAAACAAAAAGAGAGAACATCAGCAGATATCCTCTCTTTTATTTTGAATTGAATAAAACTAATTCTTCAAACTCTTCATATCGATTACGAATCGGTATTTCACATCACTTTTCAGCATTCTTTCGTAAGCATCATTGATGTCCTGGATATTGATAATTTCGATGTCGGAAACAATGTTTTTCTCACCACAGAAATCCAGCATCTCCTGAGTTTCTTTGATTCCTCCAATTAATGAACCAGCGATAGAACGTCTTTTATAAATCATAGGTCTTGTACTTACAGCATCATTCTCAAACTCTCCAATAAAGCCAACTAGAACCAAAGTTCCGTTCACAGCCAAAGTCTGCATATAAGGGTTGATGTCGTGTTCGTAAGGAACAGTATCGATAATCAAATCAAACTTGTTGGAAACGGATTTCATCTGCTCTTCGTCTGTAGAAATAACAACATGGTCTGTTCCAAGTGCTTTAGCATCTTCTGTTTTCCCAGGAGTTCTGGAAAATAGAGTAACTTCTGCGCCCAAACCTTTTGCTAGTTTGATTGCCATATGACCTAAACCGCCCAAACCTACAACTGCAACTTTAGAGTTTTCAGTCACATTCCAGTGTTTAAGAGGCGACCAAGTGGTAATCCCTGCACAAAGTAGCGGTGCGGCAGCAGCCATATCCAGATTCTCAGGAAGTCTTAAAACAAAATGTTCATCAACAATCACAGACTCAGAATAACCCCCGAATGTTCTGGTTTCTTCAAAGTATTTATCTTTTCCATTGTAAGTTCCTGTAAAACCTTTTTCACAGAATTGTTCCAAATCCTGCTCACAACTATGGCAAGTTCTGCAAGAATCTACCATACAACCTACAGCAACCAAGTCTCCAACTTTAAATTTGGTAACATCGCTTCCCACTTGCAACACTTTTCCCACAATCTCGTGACCGAGAACTGCCGGGTAAACCGTTCCGCCCCAATCGTTTCTTGCGGTGTGAAGGTCTGAGTGGCACACGCCGCAGTAATAGATATCGATTTCGATGTCTTTTGGCTGGACTTCTCTTCTCTCGATGGTTAATAATTCCAGATCATTTTCGGCAGCTTGTGTTCCGAAAGCTTTTATTGTACTTGTTTTCATTTTTTTTTCAATAATTTTAGGGTAAAATTTATTTTAATGAGGTTGTTTGTTAATAGGTATTATCCTGTTTTTATTAATGTTTATACGATAGGCACTTTATATTTATTGTATTTTGGTGAAGCTCGTGACTTTCCGGATAGTCCTTTTAAGATTAATTATATACCTTTCCAGACAATAATAGAGTACGTTACTTTGGTTCTACCATATCGTCCTTTTGAGTTTTCTCAAAACATACTTGGTAATATTATTCTATTTATCCCTTATGGTTTTTTAGGGATTCTTTATCCGAAGCTTAATCAATTTAAATGGCTGCTTCTTGTTTTTTTTATCATAATCAACATCATCGAATTTTCTCAATATTATTTCAAACGAGGTTTTGCGGATATCGATGATGTTATACTAAATACTATTGGCGTTACAATAGGTTATTTTATATACAAAAAATGGTTTTTCATCAAGGACAAATAACCTTCATCTCTGTTCTTCTGTTTAACTGATGCTGCGATTCTGCACAATCTATACCATTACTGCATTTGTTCAGAAGTTTTGTCTCTCCATAGCCAATTGGTTTTAATCGCGATTTATTAATTCCTTTCAAAACCAAATAATCTACTGCTGCATTGGCTCGATTCTGAGAAAGCGTTTTATTGTAATCATCAGAAGCTCTCGAGTCTGTGTGAGAAGATAATTCTACATTGATTTTTGGATTATCTTTCATAAACTGAACCAGTTTATGAAGCTCGGCTTTTGCCTCTTCACGGATAAAATATTTATCCAAATCATAATGGATATTCTTTAGGTTAATTGGCTTTCCACAAGTGGTTTCTTCCATACAAACCTGAAGATTTAAGAAAAGTATATTCGTTCTATCGACTTTTTTCGAAGTGACGGTTTCTGTCTGGGAAAAGTAATTTCCTTTCTTACCATAGATATTATAAGTCGAATTCTTATCTGCTTTGAAATAGAATTTTCCATCAGCATCAGTTTTTATTTCGTGATAGATTTCAGTTTCATTGTTTTTTATAACAACAGTTACATCTCGCAAAGGGTTTTTAGAATTGCAAATATTCACCTGACCTTTCACAAAGAACATTTCAGCATCGGTTGATATCTCTTTCTTGATCGTCGAGTTCCTTACGAATTCATCTTTGTCCGCTTTGTTTGAGATTAGATCAATGTTATAAAGACTTCCCTTGATTTCATAATTATCTGGTTTGATATTTTTAAAGAAAGCCACACCCTGCGAATTGGTTCTTGCAAAATACACTCGTTTTCCATTTTTAAAAAGCTCAACAAAAGTATCGGGAAGAATTAATCCCGTTTCCTTATCTCTTGCTATCACTGATAATCCATAATTTGGTCCAGAACTGCCGGTCGGAATTCTAAAAGTCAATCCAGCGAAAACGCCAGCTGAATGAATCTCATGTTCAAAACTGTTATTTCTGATCTCAGCATTCGATGGATTGATATTATATTGATTATTATTTTCCGTAAAAGGAATGTTTCCTGCAACAGAACTATTTTTAACTTGGTCACTAGCGTTAAAATGCTGAATATAATAGCCTCCGACATTCAGCCCAACATACTCTGAAAAAAACCAATTCAATTCAATCTGTCCTTTTCCGGTTAGGATATTTTTTTCATTATACCCATTGTGAAAATTAAGATTGTAATTGTTTGCCGTTAATGATGTTTCACCGCCTTTGATATTGGAAATTCCACCTTTTAATTTGAAAGCTAGACTCAGATTATCATTAATAACATATCGGAAGTTAGGCCCAATTCCAAGAAACAATCGTTCAACTTTATTCTCATTTAAGCTGATATTGGAAAGTGGAGTAGTTCCGTTATATAAATTCTCCGTTGGATAAGTGTTTTTCGGCGTATTTTTAAGATAATCCAAATCAATTCCTAATCCAATCCAGTTGAAATAATAATCAACGGAAGTCCCAAGGTTTAGATTGTATTTGTAATCGATAAATTTGGTTTGATTATCATAAGAAGGAAAATCCAATCCGCCTCTCAGAGAAACATTCAACTGATTGTTATCGTATAAAGAATTCCTGAATTGACAATTGATAATCTGGAACAAAATGATAAAAACTAAAGTAATTAATTTCCTCATAATTTAATTTTCTTGGTTAAGGCAAATTTACGCATCTGAAAGATGAAATAAAAAATGCCGGCTAAAAAACCGGCAATATATTTTAAAAACTAAACTTACTGTTTGATAATCTGAGTGATTTTCTGAGTATTGTCATCCAATACATATCTCATCAGATATTTCCCTGGGCGAAGTTTATCTAATCTTAATTCTGCATTATTGTTATTAATAGCATATTCCGCAACCTGAACTCCCAAGATAGAGAAAAAAGTTACGGTTTTTATTTTCGCTGAATTATCCTTTGATTTCAAAATCAAAACATCCTTAGTAGGATTAGGGAAGGCAACCAAAACACCATCGTCGGTCTTTTGTCCTTCAAATGCACGAGTAGATTGCGCCTTCATTTCTCCTGAAAATCCAACTGAAACTACCGTAAATATAATAAAGAATAGAAATTTTTTCATTCGCTTTAGTCTGTACTTAAACAATTACAACAAATATATTTTAAATAATTTTCATATGCAATAGCCTATCCGTAAAAGTATAAGTAAATTTGCATAAATAATTTTTATCAAGATGATTTCAAGAAACAGAAGACTAAGAACCAACGATTCCATAAGAAGTCTTGTTCGTGAAACAACCCTTACAACAAACGATTTGGTATTGCCTATGTTTGTTATGGAGGGTAACAACAAAAAAGAAGCCATTTCCTCAATGCCAGGCGTTTTTAGGCAAAGTTTAGATTTAACAGTGCAAACTGTTAAAGAAAATTATGATTTGGGAATAAAAGCGGTCAATCTTTATATGAAGGTTTCCGATAATCTGAAAGACAACACAGGCAAAGAAGCTTGGAATCCAAACGGATTGATGCAAAATACCATAAAAGCTATCAAAGATGCAGTTCCAGGAGTTGTGATAATGCCGGATGTTGCTTTGGATCCCTATTCAATTTATGGCCACGACGGAATTATAAAAAACGGAAAAATCGACAACGATTCTACAGTAGAGGCACTTGTAAAAATGGGAATTTCTTTGGCAGAAGCCGGAGCTGACATTTTGGCACCCAGTGATATGATGGATGGTCGCGTTTTGGCAATGCGAGAAGGCTTGGAGGAGAATGGATTTACGGATGTCGGGATTTTATCTTATGCAGCCAAATATGCAAGTGCTTTTTATGGACCCTTCAGAAGTGCCTTAGATAGTGCGCCGGTGGATGCTCAGGAAATTCCAGCTGACAAAAAAACTTACCAAATGGATTTTCATAATTCCCGCGAAGCTATCGATGAAGCCTTGAGAGACGTAGAAGAAGGGGCAGATATTATTATGATAAAACCCGGAATGCCGTATCTGGACATCGTTTCCAAAATCCGTGAACTCATCACGCAACCCATCGCAGTTTATCAAGTTAGCGGCGAATATGCAATGCTGAAAGCTGCAGCACAGAATGGTTGGTTGGATAACGATAAAGTACTGATAGAAAGTTTAACCAGCATCAAACGCGCCGGAGCAGATATGGTTTTCACTTACGCAGCACCAGAAGTTGCAAAACTTTTGAATAAATAAAATTTTTAAGGAGCTTAATCCCGCTTTCCGTTGCAATCTTTTGCTTTTTCATAGGTGAAAAAAAAGCAAAAGGATTTCCACTACAATCGGGGCTAGGGATTTTGTCAGTCCAATAAAATTATTAGAAAAAATACTTAGAATAAAACTTAAAATTAATAACAAATGAAATCATACATTTTAACTCTCAGCTTTTTACTATTTAATTTGGTAAATGGACAAGAGAAACAACATCTGTCAATTAAAAAAGGAGATTTTCCGGAGGGAGTTTATATGACATTAGAAGATGTTTTGAATAAAAAGCCAACTTCTACAGACGAAGTTTATTTCAAACCTGCTGATCAAAAAGATTCTTCTGATTCTCCGGAAAAAGTGTTTTTCTATTTCAAAGAAAAAGACAAAAGAGTAAGGATACCATTAGCCGTTTCCTATAAAGGTGAATTATATTTTCAAACTTACAGAAAGTATACCAACAAAAAAGATAAAGGATATGATCCAGATCAATACTCCAGATTCTGTAAAGTAACAAACTATGGAAGATTTATCTATTTTGAAGAAAATATGAGAGGTATGTGGTCAAAAGCATTATTGGGGAACTTAAGTCCGATGACTTATTTGATGAATGGAAATATAAAAGGTATAGTCTTAGATCTTGATATCAGAGAATTTAATATGCTGAGAGATTGTGTTGATTTGAACGATTTTTTAAAACAACATCAAATTCCGGAAATCATATGTGACTCAGATAAATTTACAATTGGAGAATTAAGAACTACAATTGATGAAATTAATAAACCTTATCGCTAATAATTACAAATCTTCCTCACCCAAACCTTGAGGAAGATTTTTTTTATTCTTAATCCCCAAATTCTTCAACTTCTGAGTCTGAACAATCAAATTATCATTTCCCGAACTCAACTGTTTGAAAGCGTCATTGTAAGAATTCTTAGCTTGGTCGATGTTTTTTCCGATACGTTCCAGGTTTTCTACAAATCCAACAAATTTATCATACAACTTAGCACCTCTATCCGCAATTTCCATCGCATTTCTATTTTGGTGCTCCCGTTTCCAAAGATCTTGAATAAGTTTGAGAGAAGTAATCAAATTGGTTGGACTTAATAGCAGAATTCTTTTGTCATAAGCGAAATTCCAAAGATTAGGCTCGGCTTGTAAAGCAGCGATGTAAGCTGCTTCACTTGGGATGAACATCATCACAAAATCCAATGATTTATCAAAATCATCATAAGCTTTCTGACTCAATTGATTGATGTGATTTTTCACAGACTGCAGATGCTGATTCTGTTTCACGAGCAATATTTCAGGATTACTTTCATCCGTCATTTCTACAAAAGAGGTGAGAGAAACTTTACTGTCGATGATGACATTTCTATTGTCAGGATATTTTACAACGGCATCAGGACGCATTTTTTTGCCGGAAAATTCAGAAAAAATAGCTTTGTTATTTTCATCTTTCAGTTCGTGTTCTAAAAAATATTCCTGATTTTTTCTTAATCCGGATTTTTCCAGAATACTTTCCAGAATCATTTCGCCCCAATTTCCTTGTGTTTTACTTTCGCCTTTCAAAGCTCGGGTTAATTGTTTCGCATCTTCAGAGATTTGTTGGTTGAGGTCTTTCAGTTCACGGACTTTTTCACCAAGAGAGAAACGTTCTTTAGCTTCTTTGTCGTACGTTTCGTTAACCGTATTTTTCAGCTCATTGATTTTCTCCTGAAAAGGCTCGAGAATGGTTTTTAGCTGATTTTGATTCAGTTGTGTGAATTTTTCAGACTTTTCTTCCAAAATCTGATTAGCAGTTTTCTCAAATTGAAGGCGAGTTGTTTCCTGAAGTTTCAGAAATTCATCTTTTTGATTTTCGAGTTGGTCTTGCAGGTTTTTGTAATGCGCATTCAATTCTGCATTGGTGAAAAGCAGTTCTTCTTTACTTTTTTGTATTGATGAAATCTCTTTTGTTAGATCAAAGTTTAACAGCTTTACTTCCTCAATTTTCTGTTGATAATGATTCTCATTTTCCTGTGAACGGATTAATTGTTCATTCAGAATTTCAACTGTTTTTTTACTCACATACAGAGATTTCATCAAAAGAAAAACAATAATTCCTCCGATGAATCCTCCAACAAATACATAAATAATCTCCATTTAATTTTCGTTATTTTTTTACAATTTTAAAATAACTTTCGTTTAAAAAATTAAGGTTTTCCGTAATTTACTCGTTTTCCAATTTGGCTTTTGATTCAGTTAATTCGTCTTTATCTTTTTCAGATAGTTCCGGGAATTTCAAGTTCATCTCTTCCATTGCATCAATAATAATTTGGATTGCTGCAACTCTCGAAAACCATTTTTGATCAGCAGGTATCACAAACCATGGTGCAGAATCTGTTGAGGTTTCATCTATCGCTTGCTCATAGGCTTTTTGATAATCGTCCCAAAAGCCACGTTCTGTAATATCTGCTGAAGAAAATTTCCAATTTTTATTGTCTTCATCGATTCTGTCCAGAAAACGTTGTTTTTGTTCTTCTTTGGAAACATTCAGGAAAATTTTAACGATTTTGGTTCCGTTGTTGGCTAAATGCTTTTCAAAATTTCTAATACTTTCGTATCGGTTTTCCCAGAATTTTTTATCAAATTGTTTTACATCTGTCCATACTTTTTCGCTAAGGTTATACTCTGGATGAACTTTACAAACCAAAACACTTTCATAATGTGAACGGTTAAAAATTCCGATTTTGCCCTTAGCCGGAAGCGCTAAATAATGACGCCAGATAAAATCGTGAGAATATTCTTTTGTACTTGGACCTTTGAAACTTGTTACCTCACAACCTTGCGGATTTACGCCGCCGAAAACGTGTTCTATCAAACTGTCTTTTCCCGCAGCATCCATCGCTTGTAGAACAATTAGCAATGACTGACTTCCATCCGCATATAGTTTTTCTTGTAGCAAACGAAGTTTTTCTTTTTCAATTTCGAGAAGTTCTTTCGCTTCGTCTTTATTGATTTTTCCTTTATAGCTTGTATTATGTTTTTTGATCTCGAATTTTGAATTTTCTTTGATCAAAAAGTCGTCTGAAAAATTGTAATCCATAAAAATTGATTTATTGTAAAGATAAAAAAACCGCCTCGTTAAAAAACGAGACGGTTTTATAAAATTTGTAAATTTTTATTATTGAGCAGCAGTTTCTGCTTTTTTCGCTACTTTTTTTGCATTAGCTCTTGCTGGTACGGGCTGAGCTTTTGCAGTAGCCGTTACAGTACTAGGAGCAGCAACAAGTTTAGCTTCTTGGTTTACACCTTGCAAATCTTCTACATTTCCTTTGATGTAAAGTACAGATCTGTTGTTTGCTGGGTCATTAGAATAAACTTCGATCAATTTGTTGAAAGGCCCTTTGATGCCTGTATTATATCCAACTTTGATTTGAGCAGATTTTCCTGGCAAGATTGGATCTTTGCTCCACTCTGGCGTTGTACATCCGCAAGAAGGTTTTACTTCACTAAGGATAAGTGGTTTGTCTCCTGTATTTTTTACAGTGAAAAATCTGTGACCATCTGATCCGGCTTTTACATTTCCGTAGTCAAAAGTTGTTTTATCAAATGAGATTGTTTGAGCAGATGCAAAAGCGATAGCTCCTGTCATAAATAATCCTGCAAGAATCTTTTTCATATTTTTTTGTTTTAAATAATTAAATTTTTGAATAACAAAGTTATAAATAATTTGAATATGTGCTGTTAATTTTTTCACATTGTCTTATTTTTGCAAATTACAAGCTTAAAAATATTTTTAAAATGCAGATTGCTGATAAATACAATCCACAGGAAACTGAACAAAAATGGTATGACTTCTGGTTAGAAAACAAATTTTTTCACTCAGAGCCAGATGACAGACCGCCTTATACGATTGTAATTCCACCACCAAATGTGACAGGAATTCTTCATATGGGGCATATGTTGAACAACACCATTCAGGATGTATTGGTCAGAAGAGCAAGAATGCAAGGCTTTAACGCTTGTTGGGTTCCGGGTACAGATCACGCATCGATTGCTACAGAAGCGAAAGTTGTAGCAAAATTGAAGGCTGAAGGCATCAATAAAAAAGATATCACAAGAGAAGAATTCCTAAAGCACGCTTGGGAATGGACTGATAAATATGGCGGAACAATTCTTGAGCAATTGAAGAAATTAGGTTGTTCCTGTGATTGGGACAGAACCAGATTTACTTTGGAAGATAATCTGTCCAAATCCGTAATCAAGGTTTTTGTCGATCTTTATAATAAAGGATTGATTTATCGCGGTTACAAAGTTGTCAATTGGGATCCGGAAGCGCAAACGAATATTTCTGATGAAGAGGTAATTTTCAAAGAACAGAATGGGAAATTATTCTATTTAAAATATAAAATCGAAGGTTCAGAAGATTTCTTAACCGTTGCAACTACACGTCCGGAAACTATTTTTGGAGATGTTGCAGTTTGTGTAAATCCGAATGATGAAAGATACCAGCATCTGAAAGGTAAAAACGTAATCGTTCCAATCGTAAATCGTGTAATTCCAATTATCGAAGACGATTATGTTGATATTGAATTCGGGACTGGAGCGTTGAAAATTACACCAGCTCACGATATTAATGACTACGAAATCGGGCAAAGACATAATTTACCAATCATCGATTCTATGGATAATGACGCAGTTCTTAACGAACACGGAATGCATTATCAAGGAATGGGAAGATTCACTGTAAGAAAAGAAATAGCTAAAGAATTAGAAAAAAATGATCTTCTTCTGAAAGCAGAAGATTATGTGAATAAGGTTGGAACTTCTGAGAGAACAGGCGCTGTTATTGAACCGAAAATTTCTGTTCAATGGTTCCTGAAAATGTCAGAAATGTCAAAACCAGCTTTGGATGTTGTGATGGATAATACCATCAAATTCCATCCTGAGAAATTCAAAAATACATACCGTCATTGGATGGAAAATGTTCACGATTGGAACATTTCGCGTCAGCTTTGGTGGGGACAGCAGATTCCGGCTTTCTATTATGGAGCTGGAGAAAATGATTTTGTAGTAGCTGAAAATATCGAAGACGCGGTAAAATTAGCTCAAGAAAAAACTTCCAACTTCCAACTTCAAGCTTCTGACCTTAAACAGGACGAGGATGCATTGGACACTTGGTTTTCTTCTTGGTTATGGCCAATGTCGGTTTTCGAAGGGATTTTAGATCCGGAAAATAAAGATATCAACTATTATTATCCAACCTCGGATTTGGTAACAGGTCCGGATATTATTTTCTTCTGGGTTGCCAGAATGATTATGGCCGGCTTGGAGTACAGAAAAGACGTTCCTTTCAAAAATGTTTATTTCACAGGAATCGTGAGAGATAAGCAAAGACGAAAAATGTCTAAGCAGTTAGGTAATTCACCCGATCCAATCGATTTGATTGAAAAGTATGGAGCAGATGGCGTTCGTGTAGGAAGTTTGTTGAGCTCTGCTGCAGGAAACGATCTGTTGTTTGATGAAGATCTGATGTTGCAAGGAAGAAATTTCGCAACAAAAATCTGGAATGCTTACAAATTGATTCAAGGTTGGAAACGTGACGAAAATATCAAAGCTAAAGAATTTGATACACAGACAATCAATTGGTTTGGGGAACAACTGAACAAAACAATTGGCGAAATCGAAGATCAATTCTCAAAGTTCAGAATTTCTGATGCATTGCATTTGGTTTATAAACTGATTTGGGACGATTTCTGTGCTTGGTATTTGGAAGCTATCAAACCAAATTTCGGAGAAGCAATCAGCGAAGAAGTTTATCAAAAAACAATTGCTTATTTTGAGGAATTGATGAAATTACTTCATCCATTCATGCCTTTCTTATCAGAAGAACTTTGGCAGAATATTTCGAAAAGAAGTATTTCTGAAGCTTTGGTAGTTGCACAACAGAAAAAATCAGAACCTTATAATGAAGATAAAATTAAGGATTTCGATTATGCTAAGGAAGTGATTTCCGGTGTTAGAAACTACCGTCAGTCCAAAGGAATTTCGCCAAGAGAAACCGTTGAAGTTTTCACGAATGTTTCTGAATTGGCAAATGCTGAGGTGATTCAGAAATTGGCAAATATTTCAGAAATCAATTTTAATCAAAAAACGGATAAGCCAAGTTTTACATTCTTAGTTGGAGCAAATGAATTTTCAATCCCATTAAGTGAAAATCTTGATCTGGTCGAAGAAAAAGAAAAAACCGAAGAAGAAATCAAATATCTGAAAGGTTTCTTGATTTCTGTTGATAAGAAATTATCGAATGAGAAATTTGTTGCGAACGCAAAACCAGAAGTGGTAGAAAACGAGCGTAAAAAACAAAAAGATGCTCAGGATAAAATTGCACTTCTTGAAGAAAAACTAAAGACATTGTAAAGTGCTGAAAGCTAGAAGGAGAGTGTTTTTAGATTTGCCGGAAACATCTATCTTCCATCATCAAACATCCATCAACAGATGACTCACATAGAAAATATTAAAAATTTATTCTCCCGCGACTTCGTAGAAAATCCATTGTTGGAAACCTACGAAGTTGGGAAAATTCATATATCATCAGGGAAAATTGTAGCTAGTGATGCTTTGATTTCGCCCGATCATTCAGCTTTTAATCAAGAATTTCCGAAAGGTGATTTTCAGGTTTTGGTTCATAAAGAAAGAGAATCCAACTGTATTGCTTATGCAGAAATCGTTTTTGATAAAAATCAATTGGCTGAAAATTGGTCTTTGGCTCTTTGTGATAATCAAAATATTAATGATCTGAAAGAAGAAGAAATCTACGGTTATCTTGTAGAATCCGGAATGGGAACTTTTATGGATAAGGAAGCTCAAATTTCCCTAAATGCTTTAGAGCAAGATCTTTTCCACAAAAAAGGAGCTGACTTTATGGGAATCTATGAAGAGTTTTTCCATGCCCATTTTTTTGATGAGAAAGGTGCAATCGATCAGTTTGCAGTTTTGAAACCTTATGATAACAATCCGGAAAATATTGTTGCATTTGAAACCGGTTATGGTGAAGGATTTTATGCAACGTATATAGGTTATTCTAAAGATAATCAACCAGTTAAATTAATTTCTGAATTTATAGAAATAGGAAACGATTAATTGATTACATTAGCTTCCGATGAAATTGTAACTATACGATTTCGTTACATCTTTGAAAACAATGAATGTTAGCAAATGAAACTTAGAAATACAAAACCTCAAATAGTCGTTGTAGGCAGTTCTTCTATAGATATTGTTCTGAAAACTTCTAAAATTCCTACGGCAAATAACACGGTTCTGGCTCAGAATCTGAGAAGTTTTTTGGGAGGAAAAGGTGCCAATCAGGCGATTGCCACATCGCGTTTGGGTGCTCAGACTTCTTTGGTTAGCCGGATTGGGATGGATCCTTATGGACAGCAGGTTTTGAGAAATCTCAATGATGAAGATGTGAACGTAGCTTATGTTTTTGAAGACGAAGAGGAGGAAACTGGCACAGCTTATGTGAATGCTTCTGACGAAGGAAATGCAATCACAGTTGTCCCGGCTGCCAATTACAATCTTTCTCCATTGGATATAGATGAAGCAGAAAAATTTTTACTGACTGCAGATTTGATTTTAACTCAACTGGAAATTCCGTCAAAAACTGTAGAATATCTTTTTAAAAAAGCAAAAAGTCTTGGCAAGAAAATCGGGATTTATGCTGCTCCGGCAAGCAGACTTTCAGATGATATTATAGATTACGCTTCTTTTATTGTGGCTAAAAGTACAGATTTGGAAACGATTTTCGGAGAAGGCAATCATGAAGACATTATCAAACATTTGCCAAACAAATTATTTGTGAGAGACGGCGCCAACAGTACAAGTTTCTTCGATGGTTCTGAGATGAAATACTTCAGAAATAATCCTCAGACAGAAGCGCACAGTATGGGATTGGGCGATGCTTTCACTTCAGGCTTTTCTATTGCTTTACTTCACGGGAATACAGTTGAAGATTGCGTGATTTTTGGAAATCAAGTGGCTTTGAAAGCGGCCGACTATAGAGGTTCTCAAAAAGGTTTGCCATATTTGGACGACCTTCAAAATTAATATTTTCAGCATATCGAAAAATAATTTTCAAGGGACTGAATTTTTTTACTTTTATAAAGTGATTCTCTTAAATCATTTTCAATGCAAAGTATTAATATTTTAACCGAGGATAATTACAGTTTATCTACACATCTTTTTGAACCCGAAAACTCCAATGGAAAATTATTGTTGATTAATTCTGCAACAGGTGTCAAGCAGCAGATTTATTTTTCTTTTGCTCAATTTTTTTCGGAGCAAGGATTTACAGTTATGACTTATGATTACAGGGGGATTGGACAATCGAAGCCTGATAAAATGAAAGGTTTTGAAGCTTCGATGAGGATTTGGGGAACCAAGGATTACAAAGCTGTTACCAGTTATATTAAAACCAGTTTTCCAGATTGTCAAAAATTTTGTCTCGGTCATTCAGTTGGTGCATTGCTTTTAGGAATGAATGAAGACTCGGCATTGTTTGATGAGTTTATTTTTGTGGGGACTCAGAATGCTTTTGTCGGAAATCTGAAATTCAAAACAAAAATTGAAGCTTATCTCGGATTCGGAATTGCTCAGCCATTATCAACACGATTATTAGGCTATTTTCCAGCTAATTGGTTTGGACTCGGAGAAAGTCTACCTTTAGGAACTGCTTTCGATTGGCGAACTTTGATTTTAAATAAAAAATCTACCAACAAATTATTAGAGAAAGTCGATGATTTTTCCCGAAATTTGACACAAAAAGTTTTCGTTATTCGTGCAGAAGATGACGTTTGGCTTACGGAAAAAGGCGTAAAATCTTTATTGGAAAATACTTATCCCAATCTTAAACCAACTTATCGAATCATCAAAACTTCGGAATCGGAAAAGGGAGAAATTGGACATATTAATTTTTTCAGGAGCTATAACAAAAAGCTTTGGAATATTATTTTAAAAGAACTGAATTAATGGAATTGATTAACAGAACAATAGAACTCGTTAAAGAAAAATTAGAAGGGACAGAATCCGGTCACGACTGGTTTCACATAGAACGTGTTTGGAAACTGAGTTTGAAGATACAAGAAAAAGAAGGAGGTGATAAATTGATTATAGAATTAGCGGCATTATTACACGATATCGCTGACCCAAAATTCCATAACGGAGACGAAACGATTGCCTCAAGAATTGTCAAAGAATTTCTAACAGAACAAAAAGTAGATTCCGAAACGATTGAAAAAGTCATTTTCATCATCGAAAATATGTCGTTTAAAAACCGAAACGATGCGCCTCAAAATTTACCTTTGGAGCTGAAAATAGTTCAGGATGCAGATAGGCTGGACGCAATCGGAGCAATTGGAATTGCGCGAACTTTCAACTTTGGCGGTTACAAAAACAATCTGATGTATCATCCGGATATCGAACCAAAACTCAATCAATCCAAAGAAGAATATAAGAAGTCCAATGGAACTACAATCAATCATTTTTATGAAAAATTGTTGCTTCTGAAAGATTTACTCAATACAGAAACAGCTAAAGAAATTGCTGAACACAGGCATCAATTTATGCTTCAGTTCCTAGACGAGTTCTACAAAGAATGGAATGTCACTTTCTAATTAAGGATAAACCGCTATCTTTGTTTTAATGATAATCATTTTAATCCTTATTTTTCTGATAATCGCTCTGTTTCTGTCCGGTTTTCGTTCAGGAAAATGGAGTTTGTGGAACAAAATTACCAGAACGGTTATTACCATTTCCGCTGCTGCCTATTTTACATTTTGGTTTGTAGAAAGGAGTTTGTCGCAGTTTTTGGAAAATTCTTTGGCCATTCAGGTAATTAATTATTTGCCGCAACCGGTCGATTTTTATATCATCAGAGTTCAGGATGGGAATGAGAATCAGAAGTTCAGTTCCAAACACGTTGGGCAGATTCGTCCGGAATATTTCAGGATAGAATATCTTAACATGCAGAAATCCAATGAGTTTTGGGTCGTTGGTTACATCGGGAAAAACAAGTTGGTTTACTTTTCTCAGGTTGCTGTTCCTAACAAAAACGAAGACCAAATCATTGAAGTCAGAAATTACATCAATCACAGTCTCAAGCTTTCCGCCATTGCCACAGAGAAAATAGAAGAGTTGAAGTATGACAATATCAAGCTCAGCATTTGGGTGACATTGGATTTGTTGTTGATTTTTCTCAACTCGGTTCTGCTTTTCAGAAGCAGCAAAAAACATTAAAATAATAATTGGGGCGCCTTTATCCGCCCTCCGTTCCCGCTTTTTTCTTTTTTTTGAAAAAAAGAAAAAGAGCTCCACTCAGGTCGGGGCGCGTGCAATTCTTTGTTTTAAAATTACTTCTAAAATTGCATTGCATTATTCATAAAAATTAATGACAAAATTTAAATAAAATATCAAAATAGATGTTGAGATTCTAATCAACCTTGTAAATTTAGCCACGTAAAAATTGGTACAATTACTGCAACCCTAATCAATTAAAATGAAAGTAAAAATGGATTTATCAAAACATATAGATTCTGCGCACCAAGCATTCTCGGATTGGAAAAAAGTTCCATTTCAGGATCGTCAAAAGTTACTTTTGAAGCTCGCAGAAGTTCTTGAAAAGAATAAAGAAAAATACGCCAAAATCATTACCACAGAAATGCACAAGCCGATTTCACAATCCACAGCAGAAATCGAAAAAAGTGCGGGAATGATAAAATTTTATACACAAGTAGAAAATGTTCTGGAACCTGAACACATTAAAACCGAATTCAATGTAAGCGAAGTACATTACGATGCTTTGGGAATTATTCTTGGTGTAATGCCTTGGAATTTTCCTTTCTGGCAGGTTTTAAGGTTTGCTGTTCCTGCGATTCTGGCGGGAAATGTTGTAGTTTTAAAGCACGCATCCATTTGTTTCGGAAGTGGTGATGAAATCGAATCAGCTTTTACAGAAGCTGGTTTTCCAAAATTTATTTTCCAAAATCTTAGAATCGGACATAACGAAATCAAAGAAATTCTGGAAAATCCTTTGGTAAGAGGAGTAAGTCTTACAGGAAGCGAAAAAGCAGGAAGCGAAGTGGCTTCTCTTGCCGGAAAAAATATTAAAAAATCAATTTTGGAGTTAGGCGGAAGCGATGCGTTTATTGTCTTGGAAGATTCGGATTTTGAAAAAGCGGCGAAAGATGGACCATTGGCCAAACTCTCTAACACTGGACAAATCTGTAATGCTGCCAAAAGATTTATCATCCACGAAAAAATTGAAAAGGATTTTCTGCCTTTATTTATAGAGGAATATAATTCTTTCCAACCGGCTGATCCGTTTAAAACGGAAACAAAGTTGAGCAAATTGGCAAGACCTGATTTGGCAGATGAATTGGAGAATCAATATAAAAAAGCTTTGAAAAATGGAGCAGAAGTAGTTTTGGCATTGGAACGAATTTCGGAAAGTGAGTTTCGCCCCGGAATTATCTCTGTCAAAGAAGGTAACCCGATTTTGCAGGAAGAATTATTTGGACCTCTAGCAATTCTGATGGTTGGAAAAGATGATGAAGAAATCCTAAAATTAGCGAATGATATTCCGTTTGGATTAGGAAATTCGGTTTGGACTAAGGATAAAAAACGTGCGCAATTTTTCATCGATAATCTGGAATCCGGAACAGTTTCTATCAATAAAACTACAAGCTCTGATACACGATTGCCTTTTGGTGGTGCAAAATCTTCTGGTTATGGCGTAGAGTTGTCTCTACACGCTATTAAAGAATTTACTCAAGTAAAAACTGTGGTTGGAAATATTTAAAATATTGACTTAGCTGATAAAAATAAAACCCGCTCAAATTATTTTGAGCGGGTTTCTATTTGTTAACAAATCTTTTTTTATGTCGAATCCCATAGCCCCGATAGTAGCGGTTACCCCGCAGTGGAGTGAGAGAGTTGGAGGGTTTGGTGTTGCCAAGCGCTGGAACGAGGAGTATGAGCGGATAGCGGGATTAAGCTCCTAAAATTATTTCAGATTGTTAGAAGCCAGTGTCTTAGCTGAAGCCAAAGAATCTGCTTTTGCTTTTTTCTCTTGCTCCACCTGCTGAATCACCGCATCACGATTCTCCTGCTCTTTCATAATTTCGGCCAATTGTGGTTGGATGATTTGGTTCATCTCGTCTTCAGAAATATTGTTGGCTTCCGGTGATTCTAAAAGTTTTTTCCAAGGTCTGCGCTGTCCCCAAGGATAATCGCCATAGACAATCAATGGAGTTCCTTTGGCTCTGGTGGTTGCTCCACCTTTGTTAAGAATCCAGGTGTCTACCCAGGTGTACATCCATTTGGCGTCCTCTTCCAACATGCGCAAGCAAGAGTGCGACGCAGGATAGCCAGGCATTGCGTACTGATGCCAGCCGATGCCGTCAAAATTGGCAACATTCACGTTCCAACGAAGTTTCCACTCGTCACTAACTGTTGAGATGGCGACTTCTTTTTTCCAGTTGGCGAACATCAAACCGGTTTTGGTTTTGGTTGCTTTTTTCCCCATACTTGTTGGACCCCATTTGATAAGATTTCCATATTCATAAACGCCAAAAGCCTGAATAGGGTAGGAAAAGAAAACGAATTTTTTGACATTTTCCAAAGTCGTAACATGGCCAGGAAACGGAGAATATCTCAGAAAATCTTCTTCTATTTTTGCAGGAACAACCAATGTGTCAGCAGCTCCGATATTAGCTCTGTCCAATCTATTAAGTGCCAAAATGGTGTAAAGTGCTTTTCCCGTAAATTCTTTTTTGTTCTTCTGAGAAACAGAATCTGTGTTTTTGTAAACCCACGGGAAATATCCAAAATCCTTTCTTGGAATAACTACATCGGGAACATTTGGTCTTTCTTCTTCTTTTACACTATCCTCTTTTTTCTCATCAGAAGTCACAATATCTGATGAGGATGTGCTTTTTGAGTCAGAAGATGAAATAGCTTCATCCTTTTTACATTGGATCAAGCTTAAAGAAATAACGATAAATAAAGGAAATAATTTGGAAATTGTGTTTCTGTTCATAGTTTTTAATTGTCGTCCTATAAATTACAAAAAGAATACCAATTAATCTAGAAAATTGTAGTTTGAAAAATAATTTATAAATTTGTGAAACAAAAGGAAATGGTGTTCTTCCTTGCCCAACCGTCTCGTTACCTTCGAGTCTGATGACGCCTGATTAAAATAAGATTCATCTTTATTATCAGGAAAAGTATGTCAAAAAATCAACAAAAATCAAATCGTCGAAAAAGTTTAATTATTCTGAAGGTCTTCTTTAGACATTATCCTTCTCTTCCTTATATTACTAAATGGCTTCTGATAAGTCTGCTGATTGGAGCTATAATAGGAAGTGCATCTGCATTTTTTCTGCAAACATTGGATTGGGTAACCAATTTCCGTGAAGCACATATTTGGATAATTGCTTTGTTGCCTTTAGCAGGACTTTTTGTAGGTCTGATGTATCATAAAATAGGCAAAAGTGTTGAGGCTGGAAATAATCTTTTGATTGATACGATTCATAATCCAAAAGAAATTATTCCTTTCAGGATGGCGCCTTTGGTTTATCTGGGAACGATGATTACGCATTTGTTTGGAGGTTCTGCAGGAAGGGAAGGAACAGCAATCCAAATGGCCGGTTCTATTGCGGACCAATTTACGAAACTTTTAAGATTGACTTCTGAAGAAAGAAAAATCTTAATTATTTCTGCAATAGCGGCTGGGTTTGGTTCTGTTTTCGGGACACCTTTGGCTGGAGCAATTTTCGGGTTGGAAGTTTTTTTGATTGGCCGATTAAAATACAATGCAATTTTTCCTGCTTTTTTAGCTTCGATTATTGCTGATTTGGTGACCAAATTATGGAATACACATCACACTCATTATCAAATCAATCTTATTCCAGAACTATCTTTTCAAAATATTTTTTATGCTTTGATTGCCGGAATCTGTTTTGGGATTTGTGCGGCTTTGTTCAGCAAAACCATACATAAAGCTGGAACTTTTTTCAAATCAAAAATCAAGTATCCGCCACTAAGACCTTTTGTTGGTGGAATTATTGTGGTTATTGGCGTTTGGCTTTTGGGAACAACCAAATTCATTGGTTTGGGAATTCCGACGATTCAGGATTCTTTTCAAGAGCAATTGATGCCTTATGATTTTGTATTGAAAATGATTTTTACAATCGTGACTTTAGCATCTGGATTCAAAGGAGGTGAGGTTACGCCGTTATTCTTTATTGGAGCAACTTTGGGAAATGCTATAAGTTATTTCATTCCGCTTCCAACCGCACTTTTGGCAGGAATGGGATTTGTGGCCGTTTTCGCAGGAGCGACTAATACACCGCTGGCTTGCAGTGTGATGGCAATAGAATTATTCGGTGCAGAATGTGGTGTTTATGTGGCGATTGCTTGCGTAGTTTCTTACTTGTTTTCCGGAATATCTACGATTTATAACCGACAAATGATTGGCGAGGCAAAGCATCAGCGATTCCAAAATAATTCTGGGAAAAGGTTTAATGAGCTTTAATTATTTATTCTTAGAAACAATATCCTGAATGATTTGTTTTGCGTGAATTCTGGAATTCTCTATAAACCAAAGATGTGTATCTTTTCCGCCGCAAACTACGCCAGCGAGATAAATTCCTTTCACATTACTTTCCATCGTTTCTTTATCGTAATGAGGATTGAGACAATTACCTTTCAAATTGATTCCGATGTTTTTCAGGAATTCAAAGTCGGGTAGATAACCGGTCATTGCGAGAACGAAATCATTTTCAATTTCCTTGATTTCTCTTTTACTCGTTTTGAAAACTGCAGAGTGTGGTTTGATTTCCAAAAGTTCAGCCCCAAAAAAAGCTTTGATACTTCCTTCTTTAATTCGGTTTTCGATGTCTGGCTTTACCCAATATTTTACACTTTTAGAAATCTCGTTGTTGCGGATAATCATCGTTACGTTGCCGCCTTTTCTGTAAATTTCCAAAGCTGCATCTACAGAAGAATTGCTGGATCCAATAACTACAACATTCTGAAACGCATAAGGATAGGGTTCGGTGTAATAATGCCTGACTTTTGGCAAATCTTCCCCAGGAATATTCATCATATTCGGAATATCATAAAAGCCAGTCGCAATAATCACATTCTTTGCAAAATAAATCTGCTTGCTGGTTTCTATTTGGAAAAAAGTAGATTTCTGAATATTAATCACTTTTTCATAAGGTCGGATGTTGATTTCTTTTGCTCGTGCAATTCCCTGATAATATTCGAGAGCGTCTTGTCTGCCAGGTTTCGGTTTGGTTGTAATGAAGGGGATGTCGTCAATTTCCAATCGGTCGGCTGTCGAAAAAAAAGTCATATACAACGGATAATTGTAAAGACTATTTGCCACCGTTCCTTTTTCGATAACGATGTATTTCAGGTTATTTTTTTTCGCTTCCAAAGCGCTCGCTAGACCAATTGGACCGCCGCCAACAATAAGAACATCGTATAACTCCATCTCACAAATTTACAAAGAAAATCGGCTAAAAATCTGCATCCTCCCACGTTTCGAATCTTGTAACATTCTGCAGTAGCTTTCGGTTTTCATTTCTCAGCTCTTCCATTTGATTCAGAAGTTTATGAATGATTTCAATTCCAGGCAGATTAACTTCCAGATCGTAATGCCAGTTTGCAAAGCGTTCCAGATGCGGCAATTCCTCGTAAATAATATAGCGTACACTATCCTCTGTCTCTGGATGCAGCAATTCCGAATCGATGAGCTGGTCCAGAAAGCTATAATCGATTTTATACAGTCGGATGACTTCTTCTATGGAGATTCTTTCGTTCATTGCTATGAATTTTTGAGTTGTTGAAACAGTCCTTTCTGTTTTTCTGTAAGATTGGTCGGGATTTTTATATTGTAAGTAACATATAAATCACCGAATTCACCTTCTTTTTTGTAAACCGGAAAACCTTTGCCTTTCAGTCTTACGGTTGTGCCGTTTTGTGTTTCTGGTTTTACTTTCAGACTTACAGAACCATCAAGCGTTTGTATCGTGACATCGCCACCCAAAACGGCTGTGTATAAATCAATATCTAGGGAAGTTCTGAGGTTATCACCTTCCCGTTTAAAGTCTTTGTCTTCTGCAATGTTGAATGTGATGTATAGGTCGCCGTTCGGACCTCCATTAATGCCGGGATTGCCGTGACCTTTCAGCTTGATTTGCTGTCCGTCGTAGACACCGGCCGGAATTGTTATGCGTACCTTTTTGCCATTAATGTCGAAAATTTGCTGATGTGTTTTGGCTGCGTCTTTCAGACCAAGTGTCAACTCTGCAGAAACATCCTGGCCTTTGAATTTTCCGCTCGCACTACCTCTCGCACTTCTCCCAAAACCGTTGCTGCCACCGAACATCGATTGGAAAAAATCTGAAAAATCTTCGCCTTCGCCAAAATCTGCTCCTGAAAATCCGCCGCCAAAATTTCCGGAATATTGTTGTTGTTGCCTCTGCTGTTGTTGGGCACGCTCATATTCTTCACCGTGTTTCCAATGTTCACCATATTTGTCGTACTTCGCACGGTTTTCCGAATTGCTCAGCACCTCATTCGCTTCATTGATTTCCTTGAATTTTTTTTCTGCTTCCTTGTCAGTCGGATTCATATCCGGATGATATTTCCTTGCCAGCTTTCTGTAGGCTTTTTTGATGTCGTCCGCAGTCGCATTTTTTTCAAGTCCAAGAATTTTATAATAGTCTATAAATGCCATTTTATCAGTTGGTTTTTATCAAAATTTGCCTTCCTAAGTTAGCAATTATTATCACAAAATAAAAGATTAATTCGAAGATTTTTTAGGTGTATCAGGTTTCAGGTTCCGATCATCTTTACACTGTTTTCTGCTGTATTTTTTTGTTGACGCTCAGTCGACTTTGTTCCGCCTTGCAACAACTTTGCAAACCCCTGCTATTTCTGTTCCACCCAAATCAATTGAGAGGTTTCATAACCAATGGCTCTTGCTTTTTCCAAAAATCTATTTTTGATATTATCTGGAATCGTTTTTTCGCGAGACAGAATCCACAGGTAATCCAGATTCTTTCCTGCAACCAAAGCATATTTGTAATCATCATCCAAATCAACCACATTATAACCTGCCCAAAAAGGTTTGAAGAAAGAAACCTTCAGTCTTGCTTCATTTTCAGAATTCACAAACTTCGCTTCACCTGTACTTTGCTTCCATTCGTTCTTTACGTAATCGTAACCTTTGTTTTCAACTTTAATTGTTCCGTCAGCATTTTTAGAATAAGTCGCTGTGACCTGATTCATATTTTTCTCAAATCGATAATCGAATCTTGCAATCTCATACCATCTTCCAAGGTACTTCTCCGAATCAAAATTCTGAATGGCTGCCGCTTTTTCTGGTATTCCGGCAGAACAAGAATTAAGAAGGAAAATTCCTAAAACACCTAATGAAACTGGTATTGCTAGTTTTATAAATGATTTTTTCATTTTTTATTTTTCAGTCATTATTCAAAAATGATTCCATCAAAAATTGATTTAATATTTAACTTCAATCAAAATGATAATCAATTCAATATTTTATTAAGGAATTTGATTATTTTTACAGAAATAAAAGTTAAATAATTAATAATCCATGAAACTAAAATTACTTTCTATATTTTCTTTGGTTTTGTTCAGTCAGGCTTTTGCTCAGTCGGATAAATTCTATGCTACAACAGACTCAGAAAATGCAAAAGAGTTAAAAGATAAATTTCCGGAAGAAATTGAAATTTTTGGTGCAACAGGCAATCAATCTGCTGTTTTCCTAACTAAAAAAGCTGCAGAATTTCTTCATCACAATGTGATCACACACGGTCCTGGTTATGTTTACAAATCTTCGAAAGAAGAAGCGTTATCAGCAATCAACAAAGCCAAAAAATCGAATAAAATTTTAGCATTTACGATTGACCAAGATGCTGCTGTAAATTCTGCTATTGCAAAAGTAAGCGCGGATAATATCAAAGCTCATATTCAGGTTTTGGAAAATTATGGCACGCGTCATCATACCACGGCAAAGGCTCAAACGGCTGTTCAGGATTTGAAAGCGAAATGGGAAGGTTTGATTGCGACTTCCGGAAGAACAGATGTTTCTGTAAGAATTGTAAATCACGTTGGAACGCCAATGCCTTCTTTGGTTTTTACAATCAATGGAACAACTGCGCCTAATGATTTTATCATTGTTGGAGCGCATATGGATTCTATTACTAATAATGTGAATAACGCGCCAGGAGCGGATGATGATGCTTCTGGAATTGCAACTATTACGGAAATGATCAGAGTTCTTTTGGATGTCAATTATAAACCATCAAAAACGGTTGAATTTATGGCGTTTGCTGCGGAAGAAATCGGTTTGGTTGGCTCGTCCGAGATTGCTCAGGATTATGCAAGTAATAATAAAAATGTAGTTTCTTTTGTTCAGTTTGATATGACAAATTATAAAGGTTCTACAAGAGATATTTATTTAACAACTGACCCTTACAACAGTAATGACCTTAATTTATTTTTGATTGAATTAATGGAGCATTACAACAAAACCGGAACTCACGCTTTCACTTACGGAAATACGATTTGTAACTATGGCTGTTCTGACCATTTTAGTTGGGCAGATAATGGTTATGATGCGTCTTTTCCTTTCGAAGCTTCTTTTTCACAGTATAATCCAAGTATCCATACAACCAATGATAAATTGTCTAATATGGGGAACAGTGCAACACACGCTGCGAAATTTGCAAAACTCGGGTTGGAGTTCATTGTAGAAACTGCAAAAGGTTCTGTATTGGCTGTTTCCGATGTTACCAACAATTCGGTTAATATTTTCGTGAAAGATAAGTTTCTGAATTATCAGTTAGGAAAAGAAACCATAGAATCTGTGGTAATTGTTGATACAAGCGGAAGACAATTATTGGAATCTAAAAATCTTCTGTCCTTCGGGAAAATCGATTTGAATAAAATTAATAATGGTTTTTACTTAGCGGTTTTCAAGACTAAGGCAGGAAAGATTGTTACGAAGAAATTTATCTTAGAATAATCATCAATCAAATAATAAAAAAAGCGAAAATAGGATTCTACTTTCGCTTTTTATTTTGATAAATTCTGAATTTAATATTCCGGAGCAAGTTCAATAATTAGTCCTTCCAATTCTGGAGTCACAGGAATTTGACAACCTAATCTGCTGTTAGGTTTGACATTGAAAGCTTCTGCAAGCATTGCGTCTTCATCCGGCAACATTTCCGGAAGAGGAATATCCTCACTCAAAACATAACATTGGCAAGAGGCACACATCGCCATTCCGCCGCAGATTCCGATAGTTCCTTCTTCAGCTAACTCGTACGCACGGACAACTTCCATTAAGCTCATTGCCATATCTGTTGGTGCAGGAATTGTGTGAGAAACCCCGTTTCTGTCTATGATTGTAATATTAACGTCTGACATTTTGCAAAGATAAGAGATAGATTTTACACAAAAGATGTCAGATGTTAGATTTTTCGATTTTACGCAAAAAAAGAGAATTGTAAAAAACTCTCTTTTTTATTAAATATGAAATTAAATTTTATTCTAATCTCTAACTTCTGAAATCTAATATCTGTTTTAATCAATAGATTTTACAACTGCTTTTTCAGCTTCTTTTCTGGTTCCGTCGAAACCGTCAACACCGCTTACAGTTGTATATTTCAGAACGAATTTTTTTCCAGGATTCAGTCTGTTGTAAACACTTTGAACCATCAAAGTAGCTTCGTGGAAACCGCAAAGAATTAACTTCAATTTTCCGGGATATGTATTGATGTCACCAATAGCGTAGATACCTTCAACATTAGTTTGGTAATCTAAGGCATTGTTTACTTTGATTGCATTTTTCTCGATTTCTAATCCCCAATCTGATAAAGGGCCTAATTTAGGTGTCAATCCAAATAGTGGAATCAAATAATCGGTTTCGATGATTGATTTCTCTCCGGCTTTCTCGATTTCGATTGCAGATAAAGTTTCATCGCCAATCAAACCTGTAACTTCTGCTGGTGTAATCAGGTTAATTTTTCCCTGATGTTTCAACTCTGTAACTTTTTCTACAGAATCCAAAGCGCCACGGAACTCATTTCTTCTGTGAATCAAAGTGACTGAAGAAGCTACATCAGCCAGGAAAACAGACCAATCTAACGCAGAGTCTCCACCTCCGGCAATCACGATTTTTTTGTCACGGAACATTTCCGGTTCTCTTACGAAATATTCAACACCTTTTTCTTCAAACTTATCGATGTTTTCTAGCTCTGGTTTTCTAGGGTCGAAACTTCCCAAGCCACCTGCAATCGCAATCGCTTTACCTTTAACTTTTACACCGCGACTTGTCGTTACGATGAAATCACCTTCTTCTGTTTTCTCATAACTTACAGCCTTTTGAGCTAATGAAAATTGAGGCTCGAATTGCTTGATTTGTTCCATCAAATTATCCACTAGAGCACCAGCATCTACACTTGGAAATCCTGGAATATCAAAGATTGGTTTTTTAGGATAAAGTTCTGTTAATTGTCCTCCAGGTTGCGGAAGCGCATCTATCAAATGACATCTTAATTTTAATAATCCGGCTTCGAAAACGGTAAAAAGTCCAGTTGGACCAGCACCTATTATAATGATATCTGTTTCAAACATTTATATAAATTTTGGAAATGCAAATTTAATCATTAAATCTGACTTTAGAATGATTCTAAAATATGAGATAAATTATATCTGCTAATAAAAAATTAAAAGCTTCGTAAAGAAGCATTGGCTGGTGGTTTACATTAATCTAAAATAAAAAAAGCGATTCAATTGAATCGCTTTTTTTTATGCTGAAAATTTAAAAAATTCTGTTTTCTTACCAAATGATAAGATTTTTTAAAAAAATAAACCGTAATTTTGTCCTTTCATCATTTGTGTTTTTAATTCCTGCGAATATTCGATTATTCCAGGAATTTTTTTATCCATTACGCTTAATAAGTGCCATGTAAAATCCGTCGTAACCTTCGCTAGGCATAATTTTTTCATCTTTAATCAAAGAAAAACCTGGATTATTGTTTAAGAAGGTTTTTACCTGCTCATTGTTTTCTGAAGGCAGAATAGAACAAGTCGCATAAATCATTTGTCCGCCTTTTTTCAAAATTTTAGAATAATCTTGCAAGATTTGCTGTTGCTCACCTTTGATTCTATCAATAAAATCTTGATCAATTTTCCATTTAGAATCAGGATTTCTTTTCAGAACTCCAAGACCAGAACAAGGCGCATCAATCAATAATCTATCTGCTTTTTCGTGAAGTCTTTTGATGACTTTGTTATCAGAAATTACTCTGGTTTCTATGTTGTGAGCTCCGGCTCTTTTTGCTCGTCTTTTCAGTTCTGCCAATTTCCATTCGTAGATATCGAGAGCGATAATCTGACCTTTGTTTTTCATCAATGCTGCTAAATGCAAGGTTTTTCCACCAGCACCAGCACATGCATCTACAACACGCATTCCTTCTTTTACATCAAGTAACTCTCCAATTTTTTGAGAACTTGCATCCTGAACTTCGAACAATCCATCTTTGAAGGCAGAAGTTAAAAACACATTTTTCTTTTCAGCTAATTGCACAGCATCCGGATAATTCTTGATTGTGAACGCTTCAACATTTTCGTCATTCAAATCAGCAATCAGTTCTCTTGGTGTTGTTTTAAGGGAGTTAGTTCGCAAAACGGTTGGCGCCTGCTCATTAAGAGCAAGCATTTCTCTTTCCCAGTTTTTTCCCAATTCTTTTTCAAGAGTTTCGGCTAACCAATCTGGAATCGAATATTCTATAGCTTTTGTAGGAACGGTTCCTTTTTTCAGTTTTGTTAAGATGTCTGCAACTTTGATTCCGTCAAACTCTTCAAATTTTTTATAATGCGTTTTGCTCCAAAGAAGGTAAGCAATAATCATTTTATAGACATTTGTAGGTTTCACACCTTCACCCATATAATATTCCAGACGTTTTTTCCAACGGATGATATTATAGAAGATTTCAGAAACAACTTTCCTGTCTTCGCTTCCCCATTTTCTGTGAGATTTCAGAAGTCTTTCTATGACTTTGTCAGCATATTTCCTGTCTTCGAAAAATGTTTCCTGTAAAGAATCATGAATCCCGATCAACAGGTTACGATGTATTAGTTCCATTAAATTTTAATAAGCGTTATGAATGATTAAGATTCCCATTTTAGGATTTGATATTATTTGGAAACCTATTTTATCGATTTTGCAAAGTTACTGTTTTTAAGTTTATGATAGAGTGTAATTCTTGTCTTAAGAGAAGTATTGATAAAACAACTAATATTAATTTTATATGAATTTTATCATTTTAGTTTAATTTTATTGTTTAACAATTTTGTCAAAACATTTGATTGATTTACATTTGCACAAAATTGTTTAACAAAAATGTCAAAACAAGAAAAAAAAGACCAAACACAAGAGTTAATCAAAGAAACTACAAAGAATTTGTTCTTTGTTAAAGGGAAATTTGATGCTACAACTCAAGAGATTGCGGACGAAGCAGGCGTTAATAGAACACTGATTAACTATTACTTCCGGTCAAGAGATAATCTGGTACAGATTGTTTTTGATGAAGCGCATAGAGTGGAAAAGGAGAAGTCTGAAATCATTATGAGATCCGATTTGCCTTTCAAAGAGAAGATTTCTCAGTTTATTGATGGAAGTTTACAAACCAGCTTACAATATCCTTATTTGGAAACTTACATCGTGTCACAAATCAATAAAGGAAATTGCCATAAAAGAGATGTGGAAGAAGAGGATCTTAATAAATTCTATAGTGATATAGAACAAGAAATGAAATTAGGCAACATTGAAAAAATGGAACCCATGCAGTTTATCTTAAATATGATTTCTCTGTTGGTATTTCCAAGCGCTGTGAGACCTCTTATTATGGAAAATATGATGATTGATGATAAAGAATTTGACCGATTGATCTCTCAAAGAAAAGATATCATCCTAAATATACTTTTTAAGAATTAATTAAATAATTAAAAATTGTTAAAGTATTTATAAAATCGGATCGTCCTTAAGGAGTAAAGAGTTATACAAGAAAAATTAAAAATAAACGAAGTAATAAATTATGAATAGAAAACTTAAAACTGCAAATCGCCTCAAGTTTGGCATAGCTGCAGCATTTATGATTTTCGGCTCTTCTTCTGCATTTGCGCAGCAGCAAGTGTCTTTGCAGGAAGCTATAACACAAGCATTGCAAAATAAAGCAGAAGCTAAAAAAGCAGCGCTTGAAGTTAAAAGAGCAGAACTGAAAATTACTGAAGCCAAAGCTGGAGCATTACCACAGATCAGTGCCACTGCAGGATTAACTTATAATCCAATCATTCAGGAATCGTTGCTTAAATTTGGTGGACAAAGTACAAGAGCACAATTGGGACAACCTTGGGTTTCTAGCGCAACTGTCACTTTGAATCAGGCCATTTTTGACCAAAGAGTTTTTATAGGTCTTAAAGCGGCAAAATCTACCAGAGAGTTTTATGTTCTGAATGCTCAGCTTTCCAATGAGCAGATTATCGAAAATGTTGCAACAGCCTATTATCAGGTTTTTGTACAGGAAGAAAATCTTAAAACTTTAAATGTAAGTTATGCCAATACTGAGAAAGTAAGAAACGTAATCAAAAGTTTGGTGGACAATGGTTTGGCAAAAGGAATAGACTTGGATCGTACCAACGTTCAGTTGACAAATATCAGTGCCAACCGACAGCAATTGGTAAATGCAGTGGAGCTTTCCAAAAACTCTTTGAAGTTTTATATGGGTGTTCCGATTGATAAGCAAATTGAGCTCGAAGAAAAATCAATCGAGCCAAGACCAGAATTGATTACAGGAAATGTAAATCTAGACGAGCGTACGCAAATCAAAGTTCTGAATAAAAACAGAGAACTCCTACAATTCAATAAAAAAGCAACAGAAGCTTACTTGTATCCAACCGTAGGATTGCAGGCAAACTACGGCTGGGGAGGACAAGGATCGAGATTTCCTTTGACTAATGGACTAAAAAATGATGTTCTTTGGAGCGACTATTCAGCAATTGGGTTGAATGTTAATATTCCAATCTTTACAGGTGGTGCTACCAAATCTAAAATTCAACAGGCAGAAATCGATATTTTGTCTTTAGATCAAGATATTCAGGCAACTCAGTTGAGTCTAAGTTTAGATTATAAAAATGCCATTACTAATATGGAAAATTCCATTATCAATATTGAGAGTATGAAAAATAATGTGTCTTTAGCTGAAAAAGTACAAAAAGATACACAAGCTAATTATCAATATGGATTGGCAACTTTAACAGAAGTTCTTGATTCTGAAAATGCACTTACAGATGCGAAACAGAATTATACAACAGCGTTATTAGATTACAAACAAGCTGAAATCAAGTTGATAAAGGCGAAAGGTGAACTTAATACTTTACAAAATCCATAATATCTCAATTGACAAAAAAATAAATTTCAAATGAAAAAAACTTTAATATATATCATCGTTGCGGCTGTGCTAATTGGATTGGCTGCTTGGAAAATTACTGATAACAAGAAAAAACAAGAAACTGAAGTAAAAGAAGTTGCAAAGCAAGTTGACAAAATTAATGTTAACGTGATTACCGCTTCTCGTGAAAATATTGATACAGATTATTCTGCAAACGGAACTTTTATTCCAAAACAAGAGACACAGCAATCTTCAGAAATTTCCGGACGTATCGTGAATGTGTTGGTAAAAGAAGGTTCTAGAGTAGGCGCCGGACAAGTTTTAGCAACGATTAAAAGAGATGCTATAGAAGTGGATGTAACTCAGGCTCAAAATACTTTGCAAAACGCAATTATTGATAACCAACGTTACGAAAATGCTTTCAAAACAGGTGGTGTTACAAAACAACAATTGGATAACTCTAGACTTCAATTGAAAAATGCACAAACTGCTGTGAGAGCTCAAGGTGTAAAAATCAATGATACAAGTGTAAGAGCGGGGATTAGCGGAACAATCAACAAAAAAATGGTTGAGCCTGGAATGGTGGTTGCCCCGGGAACTGCTTTGTTCGAGATTGTTAATATCAATACTTTGAAATTGTCTGTTTTAGTTGATGAGAGTCAAGTTGGAAGAATTCAATTAGGACAGGAGGTTAAGATTAATGTTAATGTGTTACCGGAAGATTCTTTCAGCGGTAGAATTACTTTCATTGCGCCTAAAAGTGATGCTTCTTTGAACTTCCCGGTTGAAGTAGAAGTTTCCAATAATGGTAAATTAAAAGCTGGTATGTACGCGACAGCAGTTTTCAAAACCAATCACGGTGCAGAAACTCAGAATATGTTAACTGTTCCGGCAGAAGCATTCGTAAATGGAGTAAGTTCAGGACAATTATTTGTTGTGAATAACGGCACTGCAAAATTAATTAAAGTTCAAACCGGAAAAGTTTATGGCGATAAAGTTCAAATCCTAAGTGGACTAAATGGTGGTGAACAAGTCATTACAAGTGGACAAATCAACCTGGATAACGGTTCAAAAATCAATATTGTAAAGTAACAGAAGATGAAGTTAGCAGAAATATCCATTAAAAGACCTTCGCTCGTTATCGTACTATTTACGATTCTGACGCTGGGAGGTTTGTTGAGTTACTCTATGATGGGGTACGAATTGATTCCGAAGTTTGAAACCAATATGGTAACAATCTCTACAGTTTATCCTGGAGCTTCGCCTGCAGAGGTGGAAACTTCCGTAACCAGAAAGATTGAAGATGCGGTTGGATCTTTGGAAAATGTTAAAAAAGTAGAATCTTCTTCTTACGAGAGTTTATCGGTAATTATGGTTCAGTTGAACACAGGTGCCGATGTCAACTATGCTTTGAATGATGCACAAAGAAAGGTAAATGCAATTTTAGCAGACCTTCCGGAAGATGCAGATCCGCCTTCACTACAAAAATTCTCACTGGATGATCTCCCGATTATGACTTTGAGTATTTCCAGTAGTAAAATGAATAACAAAGACCTTTACGATCTTTTAGATAAAAAAATTGAACCCATCTTTTCCCGTGTAAACGGTGTAGCTCAGGTTGACCTTGTTGGAGGACAGGAGAGAGAAATCCAGGTAAGCTTGGATGAAAAGAAAATGCAGGGTTACGGTCTTGCAATTGCAGATGTACAGCAGGCGATTCTTTCTTCAAACCTGGATTTCCCAACGGGAGCTTTGAAGACAAGAACTTCCAGATCTACTATCAGACTATCTGGAAAATATAGAGATGTACAGGAAATGAACAACCTTGTGGTTTCCAACAAAGATGGAGCGCAGGTTCGTTTGTCTGATATTGCAACGGTTTTTGATACTCAGAAAGATGTTGAGAAAGTGGCTAGATACAATCAGAATTCTACCATTTTGATGCAGATTAAAAAGCAATCTGATGCTAATGCCGTGTCGGTTTCAGAATTAGTTAAGAAAACCATTGCTCAGGTTGAAGGTAATTATAAAGTTCAGGATATCAAAGTCAATATTGTAGATGATACAACAGACTTTACACTTGAAGCAGCGGATCACGTAATTTTCGATTTATTCTTAGCGATTATTTTGGTGGCAGTTGTAATGTTATTATTCCTTCACAACATCAGAAATGCCTTCATCGTAATGGTTTCAATTCCAGTATCATTGATTGCAACGGTAATCGGAATGTACCTGATGGGATACACCTTGAACTTGATGAGTTTATTGGGACTTTCACTCGTTGTAGGTATTCTTGTGGATGATGCGATTGTAGTTTTGGAAAATGTTTACCGACATATGGAGATGGGGAAAAGCAGAATCCGTGCAGCATATGACGGAGCATCAGAAATTGGATTTACCGTAACAGCAATTACGATGGTAATTGTGGTGGTGTTCTTACCGATTGCGATGAGTTCAGGATTAGTTTCCGATATCCTTGCGCAGTTCTGTGTGACCGTAGTTATTGCAACAATGTTCTCATTATTGGCTTCGTTTACCATTATTCCTTGGTTATCTTCAAGATTTGGAAAGTTGGTTCATTTGACAGGTAAAAATCCTTTTGAGAAATTCATCCTTTGGTTTGAGAAACAATTGGAGAAATTTACACATTGGATTTCCGGAATTCTTGAATGGGCACTAAAAACAACATTAAGAAGAATAATGACTGTAATCGTGACATTTATTATTTTGATTTCTTCATTTATGTTGGTGGCATTTGGATTCATTGGAGGTGAATTCTTCCCTAAAATGGACAGAGGACAGTTCCTTGTTCAGATGGAATTACCAAAAGATGCTTCTGTAGAGAAGACCAATCAAGTAACATTAGCAGTTGAAAAATACTTGAGAAATGATAAAGATGTAGTGGATATGATTACCACAGTTGGTCAGCAGTCATCAGGTTTTGGTGGAGCTCAGGCAACTTTGTATCAGTCAGAAATTCAAGTAATCTTGGTTGATAAATCTGAACGTAACGAAAGTACCGATATCAAATCGGCTAAAATCAAGAGAGCTTTAGAAGAAAAATTCACTGGAGTTGAGTTTAAAACAGCACCAATCGGATTGATGGGAGCAGATAACGCACCAATTGAAATGGTTGTAACGGCTCAGGATAATGAAACAGCTAATAAAGAAGCAAATAGAATTCTTGAACTATTGAAAAAAGTTCCTGGTTCTGTAGATGCGGAATTGTCAACTGACTCAGGAAGCCCGGAAGTTCAGGTGAATATTGACAGAGATAAAATGGCTTCTTTAGGTTTGAATCTTTCCAGCGTTGGACAAACGATGCAAACTGCTTTCTCAGGAAATACTGACGGAAAATTCAGAGCTGGAGAATATGAGTATGACATCAACATCCGTTTTGGAGATGCCAACAGACAATCTATTGATGACGTTAGAAACCTGATGTTCACCAATCCTCAGGGAGAACAAATCAGATTGAGCCAATTCGCTGATGTGAAAATGGGATCTGGACCAAGTTTGTTGGAACGTAGAGATAAAGCGCCATCTGTAAAAGTAAAATCTAAAGTTGTTGGTCGTCCGGTAGGAGATGTTGCCAACGAATGGGCAGCGCAGTTTATGGATAACGAAAAAACAAAACCAGCAGGTGTAAGCTATATCTGGAGTGGTGATATGGAAAACCAGACCGAAGGTTTCGGTACTTTAGGAATTGCTTTGTTAGCGGCTATTGTATTGGTTTATTTGGTAATGGTTTCCTTGTACGACTCGTTTGTATATCCGTTTGTGGTATTATTCTCAATTCCATTGGCATTGATTGGAGTAATGGTAATTCTGGCAATCACAGGAAATTCATTAAATATCTTTACGATGCTGGGGATGATTATGTTGATTGGTTTGGTGGCGAAGAACGCGATTATGATTGTCGACTTTGCGAACATGAGAAAAGCAGCGGGAGCTAACACACACGACGCATTGATTCAGGCCAACCACGCTCGTCTTCGTCCGATTTTGATGACAACAATTGCGATGATCTTCGGTATGATCCCGATTGCGATTGCAAAAGGAGCTGGAGCCGAGATGAACAACGGTTTGGCTTGGGTAATCATCGGTGGTTTGACATCGTCATTATTTCTGACTTTGATTATTGTACCAGTTGTTTATTCATTGTTTGATTCAATGTTGAGAAGATTAGGCAAAGATGAAAAAATAGATTATGATGCTGAAATGAAAGCAGAATATAAACACAGAGAACTAAGTGAAGACGGATTTACGCCTAAACACGTAGATTAATATATAATTAATTAAGTTAACCGAGAAGCGCATCAATTTATTGATGCGCTTCTTTTATGAATTTTATAATCAAAAAAGCTTCCATATAAATATGAAAGCTTTAATATATTTTAAGATAGAAGATTAATCTGCCATTGCTTCACCAGATTTTCTATAGATAAAATTGCCATAGATATGTCTTCTTGCAAAACGACTGGGTGACTCAGAATTAACCATTTTGATATAAGTATTTCTTGGAACACCAATGTACTCGAACATTTTTCCGTTCAAATGCTGCACTTTCAAAATCGATTTTTCAAGATAGAAATCAGTGATAATTGAGTTGGTGATGGTTTCCGTGTATTCTTCTTTATATTTTTCCTGAGTTTCCTCATTAATGCTGACTAAGAAATGATAAGCTTCTATCACAGATTTGCTTTTCTCTTCCGCTTCCAGTTTTCCGGCTTCATCATTGATGAATTTATCAGGATGTGTATCCTTCATCGTGTTTCTGTAGATGGTTTTTAGATCCTTCAAAGTGGCAGTTTTGTCAACGCCAAGAAGTTTTCTGTGTTCAGCAATTCGTTTCATAATATGATTCCTTATTTCGGGGTGCAAAATTAAGCTTTTAAAATTTATAAATCATAACTTATTCATTATTAATTTATTTATGAACAAAAACCTAGGTCGTCTGTTCTCGATACAATTGCCTTAAGAATGAAAATTACTTGTAAAAATTAAGTTTCGAATTTTCATAAATGTATTTGGTACCATTGTTTTTGATGAATATATCTTTACTTCCAGGTTCCAAAAGCAGAGAATCTGCATCGAAAGTGAAGTTTATTTTCTGATTGGCTTCTTTGATTTTCAAAATTTTGGTCATTGGCAAATCCATTTCTTTGTATTCGATGTCCATATTTCCAAGGTACTTGATATCTTTTCCATCGATTAGGAAAGCTTCTCCGCCCATAAAATATTCATAAGCAATCTGGAAAACAATGATGATTTTATCATTGTTTTCATTCCTGAAAAAATGTGGTTCGAAAAGATATATATCTCCAAATCCAATAGACTTAAAAATGATTTTGTTCTGTTGGTTTAAAACCAGCAGCCGTCTTCCATTATCTTTTTCCGTATCCGGATGTACTATTTTTCCATCCACAGGCTCATAATAACCGGTAACAATCTTGTATTGATTCAGTTGGTGCGTTGTAAAAGTGTCAAATCCTTGAAGGCTTATATTTTTAATTGAATCTGCTTTGAATTCGTGATAATCAATCAATTCAGGATTTTTGTTTTCTATAATTGCTTGATTGGGTTTGGGATTTGCCGAAACCTTATTTTCTATTGATTTCTTATCACATTGGATTAGAAATATAACAGTGAATAAGACAATTAAACGCTTCATTCTGTTAAGAATTATTTATTAATCAAAATCTTTTCTATTGACTCTACAATTTCCTTTTCTACAGCTTCTTCATCAAGTGTTTTCAAGGTATAAGTTTGTTCTTTCAAAGCTGCAGTGCCTTTACCATTCTGAAAAATCGTGTCGAGATGAATACCGATTTTCTTGTAATACTTATCGGCAGTGAACATTATATGAGGAAACTTATTATTGGTATAAAAATTAGAATCTACATTTCTCGAAATTTGAAGCTTGATGTTTGGTTGTGCATTGATTCCTGTTCCGCTTTTGCTCTCTTCATTAAAAGTGATTTTGCAACCAAATCCATTCTGTCTCAACATTCGTCTGAACTCCTGCATTTTTGGGTCAATCAGATTTTTACACAACGTTTTGAATCCTTCCACAAAAAGGTCTTCCTCACTTTTCTGCTTTTCCTGACTTTCCTTTAGCCTCTCTTCTTCCGATTTTAGATTCGAAAATAAAGAATTGAGCCTGTTTAAATTTTCTTCTTTCATTTGATGTTGTTTTCTGAATTAATTTTTTAACTCTGATAATCCGTTGTTAAATAATTTTCAAATATAAAGAAAATCATAAAGTGCTAATAGAGCAGATTAAATGATAAACATTAGAAATTGGACTTTAAAATAATTATGTTAAAAAGAAAACCTTATCTTTGAATGTAATTTTATAAAAATGAAAAAACTTTTTTTTACATCTATATTGGCTCTAACCATTGTTTCTTGTACCAGCAGAGTAGGGAACGCTTCTAAAGTGGGAAAAAGTCAGGCATCGGTTACAGGAACGCAATGGGTTTTGGCAGATGATGTTACCAATAAACCAACTTTGCAAATTGAGCAAAACAGAATCTCGGGTAATGCAGGCTGCAACAATTACTTTTCTGATGTAACAATTGATACTTCGGCGGGAAATTTTTCTGCGAAAAACATTGGCTCTACAAGAAAAATGTGCAACAATATGACGACAGAAAATAGTTATCTTGGTGTTTTGAAAGAGGTTAACAAATATGTAGTGACAGAAACTACTTTAGAGTTGTATAAAGACAATTTGTTGTTGTTGAAATTCAATAAGCAACAATAATCTAAAATATTAAACACAAAAAAAGGAACTCAATTTGAGTTCCTTTTTTATTATTCTTCGTCGTCTTCGTCGTCGTATTTAGCAAGTTCTTCATCACACCACTTGAAGGCTTCTTCTACAACTTTCGTAGCTTCAGTAGCTACAGTTTCTTCATCATCTCCTTCCAAATCGTCCAACCACTCTACATCCTCTTCTTCTACGTTAAGGATGAAACGCGGGTACTCTGTGTGTACTACAAAAAGATCTTCTGGAAAATCAGAATTGTCGGCTAATAAAAACTTAGGTAATTTCATATGTAAAATATTTAATTTTAAAGATTAATTAGAGCTTCACTCTATGGTTCAAAGATAGAAAAATTCCCGAAAACTACTATTGATAATTATTTTTTTTGATATTGATTTTCTGCTCTACTTTATACCTTGTTAAAACATCTTTTTTTAGCGTATCAGAAGGTTTGAAGGTGATGTAGATTCTAGGATTTACAGTACTTATCAACTCAGCAGTTTGCCCGTCATTATCCATTTGATCTTTCATGAAGAACTTCAATTCTTTGTCCATCATTTTTTCTTCTTTTAAAAATTGAGTAATTGCTTTTCTGTTTTCAAGGTAATCTCCTTTTGATAACCAACTGAAAACAAATCCGGTCGCCAAACTCATAAAAGCAATAGCATAAGTGGTATCATCAAAAATTTGAAATATTTTTCTGAAGAAAACCATCCAAATCCCCATAGAAAATGGTGCTAACAAACGATAATCTATAGCGTTTACGGGATAAACATATTGAATTAAAAAAGAGCAAATAATGCAAATTATGGAAACAATAATGATGAATTGTTCTGCCTCAGAAATTTTAGTTTTGATGAATAAAAATAGCACTGCAACTATTGTTAAAATTCCCATCCCATAGATTCCATAATTGATGATTCCACCGTTCGGGTCAGCCATGTGAATAAATGGATTAAAAGTTGTTGTTAAGCCTTGAAACAATTCTAATAAAAAAGTGGGTGTAGATTTTAAACTGAATTCTAAGGATTGATTAATATAGTCTTTGTTAAAATAATCTATAAAAGTTACTTTATAAAGGCCATAAAAACCAACACCCAAAAAGCTTGAAATTGCAAAGGATTTCCAATAATGTTTCCCGATTTTCATCAATCCAAAAACAAGACTTCCAACACAAAAAAACAAAGCGCTGTAGCGAATATTAAGCAGCAGAATCAATACAAGTGTAAGATAAAAAATACCTTGGGTTTGACTGATTCTGTTTTTGATAATTTGACTAGCTGTGAAGAAAAATAATATGACGAAAGGCAATGTCAAAGCTTCGGACATCGTATAAGAAAGAATACTCACAAAGCTGAATAACGCTGACGAAATCATCAATTCTTTGAAATAAAATTTCCTTTTATAAGCAAAAATTAAAATGAAGGTATAAGCTAAAAGTCCGACTAGTTTGCTGCTCCAAAAATCATCAAAACCAAAGATGGTAAAGAATTTAATAAACAGAGGATAACCCAAAGGCGCTGTTGTATTATCAATGATCGGAAACATCTCAGATTGCCTTAGATATCTTATAGAATCTGGACTCACGCGACCTTTTTCATTCGATAGAAACCGGAAGATTATCATTATATAAGTCAGGATAATCAATAAAATCTGAAGCGTTTTCTCGTATTTTGGATTTAGTTTTACAGATATCATAGTTTAAAAATAAAAAACTTTGTCAAATCAATATTGACAAAGTTATAAATCGTAATTTAAATTGAAGTATTTACTGCTTATAAAGTCTCTTCTTCTCTGCCAGATAATACTGAACATCTTTATCGATGTAAGTAGAAAACACATTTCCAAGATTATCAAAATACGTTTTTGGTAAGACCATTTTCTTTTTTATCGGTGGCATTTTGACAAGTTTTGTCTTATTGTCATCAAAATAATTCCATTCTCCAATATAAGTATTCGTCAGAAGATTAACGCTGGATTCTCCGCTTCCATCATTATTGGCGGGACCAAATTCATAGCGTTCCATTCCTATCAAACGCATTTTTCCGGTTTCTTTTTCATAACGAAATTGATAAGTGTATCCGGCCCGCATTTGATTGAGGTTGACTTTAAACCCATTTTTAGCCTTATCAAAAAATATTTCTCCAGAATCTTCAAATTGATCAGAAGATACTTTATTGAATTTCTGAGAAGAAAGCTGATATACAACCGCTCCGTTATTAGAATCCAAATAAACTTTGTCTTTGATATTGTCGCCATCAAAATCTGCAGAAAGCATTTTTTCCTGAGCAAAAAACAATGTTGGAAAAGTCAGCAGAATTAGAAACTTTTTTGAAAACATCTCAGTCTATTTTAAAAACATTTTCGAAACTTTTTCAGCCTTTTTACTTTCCGAATAATCGTAGAAACCTTCACCGGATTTCACTCCTTTTTTTCCAGCCATTACCATATTGACTAATAATGGATTGGGTGCATATTTAGGATTTTTGAAACCGTCGTACATCACATTCAGGATTGCTAGACAAACATCCAATCCGATGAAATCTGCCAATTGCAAAGGTCCCATTGGATGCGCCATTCCAAGTTTCATCACCGTGTCAATTTCTTCAACACCAGCAACACCGTTGTAAAGTGTTTCGATAGCTTCATTAATCATTGGCATTAGGATTCTGTTAGCTACAAATCCTGGATAATCGTTCACTTCAGTAGGAACTTTTCCCAGTTGTTTAGATATCTCGAAAATCGTGTCAAAAGTCTCTTTGGAAGTCGAGTAACCCTTGATGATTTCTACCAATTTCATAATTGGAACAGGATTCATAAAGTGCATTCCGATGACTTTCTCAGGACGTTTTGTTGCTGCTGCAATCTGTGTGATAGAAATAGATGAGGTGTTAGTTGCAAGAATACAGTTTTCCGGTGCTAACTCATCAATCTGGGTGAAGATTTTTAATTTCAAATCCAGGTTTTCCGTTGCTGCTTCTACTATCAAATCAGCATTAGGAGCAGCTTCTTTCAAATCTGAGAATGTTGTAATGTTGCCAAGTGTAGTGGCTTTTTCTTCTTCGGTCAGATTTCCTTTGGCAATAATTCTGTCAAGATTGGTGGTGATGGTTTTTATGGCTTTATCAAGATTTTCCTGTTTCACGTCTACCAAACTTACCTGAAATCCGCTTTGAGCAAAGGTATGCGCAATGCCATTTCCCATAGTTCCAGCGCCTATTACAACAATATTTTTGATCATAATTTAATATTTTTATTCATAAATTCACGAACCTTTCGGTTTGCCTTTGTTTTTAATTTTTATGAGTTTTTTTTGCTTCGATTCTAATACTGTCAAAGAATGGATTTCCAAATTTTGCTTCCATCTCTAAATTCATCATTAGTTGATAGCATTTTTTACTTTTCTCTAATTTCTCTTCTGCTTCAATAATGCAAGAAGGCGGATATTTTGTTTTATAAATAACCTTTATGTTTTTGCTTTTCAAAATCTCACTAAATTCTTTATTGAAAGATTTATCATCAGTTAAATCTTGATATACATAATAAATATATTTCCCTTTTTCAAAATCTGATTTAGCCAGTTTTTCAGCATCTTGACAATTGGGGATTGCTTCTTTTTTTTCTGAGCAGGACAATATACTTAGAAAGCAAAAAGATATTATAAGTACAATTTTCAAAATTTTATTTTAATTTTTCTCGAGATAATAAAGATACTCTGTCGTTCCCGAAGCTTTGTGATTTCTGTTTTCTTCTTTATCGGCACGGAAACGCTGATACTCGGTTGTAAATATATCATATTTCCCGAATTTGGAAAGTATGTTTCTAATTTCACTTTCAGGCATCAATCCTTCGTTGTTGTAGCTTAGAAAAATATGTTGAAAATGAGCGTTTTGGATAAGGTTTTCAAAGCTTTTTGAAACCTCAATCTTGCTGCAGTATTTTGATTTTTGATAATTCCTCAGTCCCGTTTTTCCTTTTGGAGAGAAATTGTCATATTTCGCAATCGTGTTCAGAAGATGATAGTTGGCGCCGTATTGCCGTGCGTTGTAAGGCGGGTCGAGATAAAGAATATCGCCTTCGATCGTTTTGATTAATTCGTTGGCATCTTCATTATAAACCTCGTGATTGTTTTCAGTCAGTTCAAAATTAGCAGGCTGAAGTTCCAGTTTTTTCTGAGCCGATTTTTTGATTTGTTTCAAAAACGCACCATAAACCGAAGCCGTGTTGGCGATTTTATCAGCCGCTTCCAAAAGTGAACAAAGCAAAAAATAATATTGATCTTCGCTTATTTTCTGAGATGATTTCCAGTTTTCAATTTTTTGTCGAACCGAATCTATTTTTTTTCCGTTCTCTTCTGAAAAATAAAGCCGTTCTGATGTCCCATTTTCCGAATATTCATTAAAAATAAAACCAGATTTTCCATTAATAAGATTCAGTTCTTGAATCAGGTTTTTAAATTCAAATTTTTGATGATTCCCGATGTAATTTCGGTTAAGAACATAACTGTAAAATTCGAAATCGTTGCTGATGATTTTCTTGGTTTCTGCTTTGAAATTTCTGCCGACAATTCCGGTTCCAGCGAATAGATCGCAAAATGTTTTTTCGTTTAGATCTCTACCAACAACCTGATAAACGCTTTTTTTGATAAAATCCGAAAGTTTGTTTTTGGAACCGATGTAATTCATTAATAATTGGTCATAAAGGCTTCGAGAGCCTCAGCCTGACAAGGGTAAATTAGATTTGTCACACTGAGCGGAGTCGAAATGTTTTTTAATTTTAGGCTTTAATCCAAATAACATCAGACAAAATTTCCCTCGAATCCAAATTTAAGGAAACTAAATTGTCCTTGGAAAAATTACGTAGATAATCTTCAATCTTTTCTTGGATCAGAGTCAATTCTGTTTTCAGTTTCCAATGTTCGTTGCTTTTCTCATTGAAGAAAATAGTAAACAAACGGTTTTCAAGATGTTTTCTCCCTTGCTGACTTTGATTTTGATAAAGCCATTCAATCAATTCTTTTTTGTGATCAATCGCATAATCAAAACTTTTCCCCAATTGTTTTGGAAACACGCTGCTTTTATGATCAAATGGAATCTCCGAAATATAAAAGTCTACAGTTTTCGAAAACTGATTTTCTTCTTTTCTAACGTTGGGATGATTTATAAAAATTTGTTCAATCGCTTTTGCAGACCAGAAATTCAGCCAACGATTGAAAGCATAATTTCTCAGTTCTGAATCAAAATCTTTACATTGATTTTTAAGGTTTTCAAAATCCTGAATCTGGTAAATGAATTTCGTTTTTCTATCCCATTCATCCGACTGCTTTCTTCCCCAATTGTAAGGAAAATCAAGACGCTTCTTAAGCTCGGATTCTAAGGATTGGAGATTCATTTAATAATTTTTGGTGTAACTTTTTTTCTCTTGCAGATAAATTGGATTTGGACTTTCTTTCACCCGGAATTTAGTTTTATAATATGTTCTTTCTCCATCAATTTTATTAGTAAAAACTGAAAAGTGAAGATGTGGACCTTTGCTCCAACCAGTATTCCCACTATATCCAATTAGTTCTCCCTGTTTGACGTCGTCACCTTTTTTAACCGTTATGCCATCTTTCTTAAGATGTACATATTCCCCGAAGGTTCCATCATCGTGGAGAATGATAATTTTATTATTAAATTTTGCACAATCTTTTGTAAGACAAGATTGATTAGAATCTGATTTTGTAATGACTACTTTTCCACTTCTTGCTGCAAAAACTTGAGTTCCAAGTTTATGACTGAAATCTAAAGAGTAAGCATTTTGATGAGAAAAAGCACCATTATATCCTTGATAAATCGTTTGTGAAGTATTAGTCGGGTAGGGCAGCCAATAGACTTCTTCTATATCAGTAGGCTTTGAATTCACATCACCAAAAACATAATAGACATTATAATTGAATTTGTAAGATTTAAATTGATCTTGTGCGTCAATTTTTGAAATAATGAATTTTTTAGTATTTGCAGGGATTACAATAATACTTTTATTAGCTAAACTGGATTTTACATTTTCTCCAGAATATTCATACTCAATACTTACAGGGCAAAATTCATTATTGTCAACAGTAATTACGTTGGTTTTGTTTTCTAAATATTTGTCAAACTTTATGTCAGGAGATTCCTGAGAAAAAATAAGTAGAGGAAGAAATAATAAAAGATAAAAAACTTTATAATTCATAAATCCACTATTTCTGTATCAACCTCATAATCTCCAAAGCCACCTTCAAAGCTTCGGTTCCGTCTTCCAAGGAAACTTCTACTGGAACATCATTTTTAATGGCGTTCGCAAAGCTTTCCAATTCATCCAAAATCGCATTGTTGGGTTGAATATTCGGATATTCGAATAGGATTTGGTTTTTCTCGCCTTCCGCATTTTCGATAATCATATCAAAGTCGGACGGATTTTCCGGCGCAGGTTTCATTCGGATAACTTCTGCTTTTTTCTCTAAGAAATCTACAGAAACATAAGCATCTTGCTGGAAAAATCTTGATTTACGCATTGCTTTCATCGATATTCTGGATGTTGTCAGGTTTGCTACACAACCATTTTCGAACTCGATTCTCGCGTTACAAATGTCTGGCGTTTTGCTCACCACAGAAACACCGCTGGCATGGATTTGTTTCACTTTAGATTTTACCAGACTCAACAATATATCCAGATCATGAATCATCAGATCCAAAACCACAGAAACATCCGTTCCTCTCGGATTGAATTCTGCCAGCCTGTGAATCTCAATGAACATTGGATTCTGAATATAATCTTTCGCTCCGATGAAAGCTGGATTGTATCTTTCAACGTGACCAACTTGTGCTTTGATACCGAATTCTCTGCATTTGTAAAGAATTTCTTCCGCTTGTTCAAGAGTTTGAGTCACAGGTTTTTCGATAAAAAAATGGATGCCTTTTTCAATCGTTTTAAGTGCATAATCGTAGTGATAAAGCGTTGGTGTCACAATATCCAACATCTCGATTTCGTTCAACAAAGCTTCGAAGCTTTCAAAATATTTATAACCCAATTCCGCTTCCAGTTTTCTTCCGTTTTCCGCATCTTTATCGTGGAAACCAACGAGTTCGTACTTCTCAGATTGATTCAGTAATCTCAAATGGATTTTCCCGAGATGTCCTGCACCTACAAGTCCTGCTTTTATCATAGCTTATTTTTCTTAAGGAGGTAAATTTAAGAATTATCACAAATCCAAATAAAAAAAGACTTAGAATTTTTGAAGTTTCTGAGTCTTGTCATTTAATAATATTCGTTTGGGCAGCTTAATCCGCCTGTAGTTTGTCCTGAGCTTGTCGAAGGGCTCTCAATCTTTTCACTCCATTACGTTGCGTAAAAAGGATTTCCGCTCAAGTCGGGCTGCGGATTGAACTTTAATATTTTATTTAGAGATTTTTTAGTGCCGTTTTTAAGTGTTTCAAAAGAAGTGTAATTACTTCAATCTCTTCGTTAGAAAATGAATTTTTATTATTGTTTATAATGCTTTCAAAAGCTTCTGAAAAATCATACCAACCATCAGTTAATCTATTGACATAAGATTTGGCTGTTCTTAAATCTATTGCAATTTTGTACAAATTACCTTTTTCAATTTTGCTAATTAGTAAATCATAATTTTTCCAGTATTCTTCCCAATTGGTAATCTTCATAAGCATAATAATTTATTCACTTATAATTAATAATTCATAACTCAACCACTTCCTCTTTCTCAGAACTTTCCTTCGCTGCTTCAATCACTTTCATCGTATGGAAAGCTTGTTTTGCAGTCGCAGGAACTTTTTTGTCATTGGCAATGGCGTTGTAAAGATCATCGTAGAAATCCAGATAATTGCCTTGGAAAGTTGGAAAATTCACAATTCTGTCATTGTAAACCAAAAGTCCTGTTTTTTCTTCGGGTTCAGTTCCCCAATTCTCACGATTCGGAACTTTTCCGAGTTTCAATTCATCTTCCTGAATATCCGCTCTATGCTTTAAAAAACTACCTTTCTTTCCATGAAGAACAAATGCAGGTGTCATTTCTTTTACAAAATAACTGGATTTTAGTCTCACTCTTTTGTCAGGATAATAAAGAAGAATGTCAAAATAATCATCAATCTGTGTGTTCTCTCTTGTTCTTCTGATATCAGCAAAAACTTTTTCCGGATTTCCAAATAATGTCAAAGCCTGATCAATCACGTGCGAACCCAGATCCATCAAAATACTTGCGCCGGGATTACCGTTTTCTTTCCACGCTTTCGGGCTCAGTTCGGGATTGTATCTTTCAAACCGGATTTCAGCTTCAACGATTTCTCCGAGATAATCCTCTTCCAAAACTTTTTTCACGGTTCTGAAATCACTGTCATATCGTCGGTTTTGATACACGCAAAGTTTCAGATTTTTTTCTTTAGCGAGTTTGTGCAATTCTTCAGCCTCCTGAGAAGTCGTCGTAAAAGCCTTTTCTACCAAAGCGTGTTTTCCGGCTTCCAAAACTTTCTTGGTGAATTCGAAATGCGTGTCAATTGGTGTATTGACAACAACTAATTCTGCATCGCTTGCCAAAACTTCTTCCAGAGAATTAAAGCTTTTGACATTTGGATAATCGGTTTGTATATTTTTTTTGCTTCGTTCGTAGGCGCCTATCAATTCAAATCCATCATTGACCTCAAGAAACGGTGCATGGAACAACTTCCCTGAACCACCATAAGCTAACAAAGCAGTCTTTATTTGTCTCATAAATTTTAAAATAATTTTGATGATGCAATTTAACCAAATAAAAATTCAAGCCACAAAGACTTGCAACTTGAATCTTATTTAAGTTTTTAGCAGATTTTGCAAATAGTGCCGATTTTAAAAAAAATATTCTACCGAATCAGCATAATTTGCGAGATGTTCTATTCCAGGCTTCGAGACTCATTCTCAGGTTTCCGAAAGCTCTCATATTCTCAAACTCTCCAATTCATCAACCCAAATCATCCCATAATATGAAAACCTCCATCAACGTGACGGATTTCTCCGGTAATTCTGGTTTCTTTTCGGAAAAGATGAACAATCTCGTGCGCCAAATCTTCTGGCAAAGCATTTCCCAATGGACTGATTCTATTCGCTCTTTCTACATCTTCTACTTTCAAAGTTGCATTTCCTGCTTTGCTTCCCATATAAGGCGAGAATCGAATAGCATTGGCACGGATTCCGTATTTTTTTCCCAATTCGTAAGCCATTTCTATCGTCAATCTTTCGAGTGCCGCTTTTGCGATACTCATATTAATGTAAGGGAAAAACGAAACTTTCTCCGCAGCAATATAACTTAAAGAAACGATAGAAGCACCGTTTTGCAAAACGCCATTGGACAATAACGAATGACAAAGCGTCACCAACGAAAATGCTGACACATTCATCGTATCATTGAATTCCTCTGCAGTCACTTCCAGCATTGGTTTTACAGACTTATTTCTAATGGTTTTGTCCATTGCGATAGCGTGAAGAAAACCGTTCAGTTCGATATTTCTTGTTTTCAAATCATCAGCAAAATGACTTAAACTTTCTGGTAAAGTCACATCGAGTGGAGCTGTGTAAACATCATTTCCCAGCATTTTTTTACAAGCATTTTCGAAGTCTTCATAATTTTTATTGAGAAAAGATTCAGCTTTTTCGGAAAGATTTTTGTGAAATGGCGTTACGCCTAAGCCAGTACAAACAACTTTGCCGTTGTTCGCAAGAATTTTTTCGGCGGTTTTCATTGCAAGAGAATTTTCATCCGCAATTCCGGTAATTAGAAAAGTTTGATTATCTAACATAATTTCTTTTTTTAGTTGATGGTTGATAGTTTTTAGTTGATTGTAAGAAATATAATCCAACAACTATCAACCAAGAACCAACAACCTATTTTACGCTTTATAAAGTGCAGTTCCCCAAGTCCAGCCGGAACCAACCGCGGCAAACAATAAAAGATTTCCGGATTGTACACGACCGCTTTTGAAGGTTTCATCAAGCACAATCGGAATGGTTCCACCGGAAGTGTTGGCGTATTTGTCCATATTCGTCATTACTTTTTCGAATGGGATATTGGTTTTTCCCGCTGTTTCCTGTAAGATTCGGATACTTGGTTGGTGTGGAATTACCCAATCTACATTGTCAGAAGTCAGTTGGTTGGCTTCTAAAATTTCATTGATTGTTTCGGGTAAAACTCTGGTTGCTGTTTCGAAGACCTCTTTTCCGTTCATTTGGAAATAGTGAAGACCCTGTTTCAACGTTTCTTCCGAAGCCGGAATTTCTGAACCACCAGCCGGGATATTAAAATGATATTTTCCGGTTCCATCTGCGTGTAGTTTGAAGTCAAAAAATCCTTTATCTTCGGTCGTAGCGGATAATAAGATAGCACCAGCACCGTCTCCAAAGAAAACAGAATCTTTTCTTTCCCAATCCGTAATCGTCGAAAAAGTATCAGCGCCGATGACTAATACATTTTTATACATTCCAGTTTCGATAAACTGGCAACCGATCGCAATGCCGTAAAGTCCACCTGAACAAACCGCAGAAATATCGAAAGCAACCGCTTGTGGTGCTTCCATTTTTTCCTGAACGAAACATGCTGTTGATGGCGCTTGTCTGTCCGGAGTCGAGGTTGCGACAATTATTAGGTCGATGTCTTTTGGAGTAACGTCTGTGTTTTCTAAAGCTCGCAATCCGGCTTTGTAGGCCAAATCGCTGGTCACCTCACCTTCGGCAATTCGGCGTTCTCTGATTCCCAGGTTTTTAAAAATCCATTCGTCGGACGAGCCTACTTTTTCGAAAAAATCATTCTTTAAAATTTTTGGCGGAACATACGAACCAGTTCCTTTGATGTAAGCTCTTAATTTCTGCATAACACTCATTCTATCATTCAATTAATTTAAAATATATTTAAGTTTTTAATAAAAAAACAATCAAAGCTATAAACTTTATTTTAGATATGGATTAAATTTTTGATAATATTTTAATTTTATGATTCCTGTTTGGAATTTCAAATTTTACTTCGGAAATTGCAGAAGAATTATTAAAGAACTAAAACTAATAATGAGAGATACTTACGTTCACAAAGGCAAAAGGAAACAATTAATCGATTATCTTCATCAGAAAATCGGGATTAGTGATAGTTTTGTTTTGAATGCGATGAATGAAGTGCCAAGACATCTTTTTATCGAGAGTGTTTTTGAAGATTATGCTTATGAAGACCGAGCGTTTCCAATTGCTGCGAAACAAACCATTTCTCATCCGTCAACTGTTGCTGAACAAACCGAATTACTGGAAGTGAATGAAGGTGAAAAAGTATTGGAAATTGGTACAGGCTGCGGGTATCAGACAGCTGTTCTGATCCAAATGAAAGCTTTGGTTTACACAGTTGAACGCCAAAAAGATTTGTACAACTTTTCTACCAAGATTCTCAGAGAATTGAATTTGAGACCAAAGTTTCAAAGTTTCGGTGATGGATTTGCAGGCTTGCCAACGTTTGCACCTTTTGATAAAGTATTGGTGACGTGTGGTGCAGAAATTTTGCCAACCGAATTATTAAAACAACTTAAAGTTGGTGGTAAAATGGTGATTCCATTAGGGAAAACGGACGAACAGATTCTTTACAGGTTTACGAAAATTTCTGATACTCAGTTTGAAAAAGAAGAATTCGGGGTTTATAAATTTGTACCGATGCTTCAGAATAAATCACACTAATGAAAGTTTATACAAGCAAAAGGGATTGGGTTTATGGTTCTTTATTTTTAGGAATCAGCCTGCTTTTTGTTTGGATTGTTATTGCATCTTATTTTGATACGCCATTTTCAGGGTGGCTAGTGTTGTTATTAATTTTGTTAAGCATTAATTCGGTTTTACTAATTAGTTTTTTCTTTATTAAAATTAGGATTGACGGTGAAGAATTGGTTGTAAATGTCATTTTCGATATTTTCAGAGTGAGTATTTTTAAAATAACGAAAATCCGAATCGGGGAAACAATGTGGAGCGGATTCGTTAAATGTGGAACTTCGGTTGGTGGTTTGATTATCTTTTCGAAATACAAAAACGACCTTTACATCACACCGAAAAACCAGGATGAATTTCTAAAAAAATTACTGGGAATCAATAGTCATATTGTGATAGAGGATGTAAGGAAAGATAAAGGTTGAATTTGGCAAAGCTGCAGCCCGACTTGAACGGAAATCCTTTTTTGCTTGTTTTCATGTTCTATTGAACTTGAAAATTTCTGCAAAAAAGATTGGGAGTGGAAGGCGGAAATAGCTGCCCAAAAAATTTAAAAAAAATGAATACAAGAGAAGAAAAAATGGAGGCTTTTGGAAGGCTCCTCGATATAATGGATGATTTGCGGGAAAAATGTCCTTGGGATCAGAAACAAACATTTGAAACGTTGCGCCATCTGACTCTAGAAGAGACCTACGAACTGTCTGATGCGCTTCTGAATGAGGATTTGCAGGAGATCAAAAAGGAGTTGGGCGATGTTTTGTTACATTTGGTTTTTTATGCGAAAATTGGTTCTGAAAAGGAGAGTTTCGATATCGCTGATGTGATTAATTCTCTAAATGAAAAATTGATTTTCCGTCATCCGCATATTTACGGTGATACAGTTGCAGACGATGAAGAAACAGTAAAACAAAACTGGGAAAAACTGAAGTTGAAAGAGGGGAATAAGTCAATTTTATCAGGTGTTCCGAAAGGTTTGCCGCCGATTATCAAAGCTTATAGAATCCAGGATAAAGTGAAAGGAATCGGTTTTGAATTTGATTCTGCGGAAGATGCCTGGGCAAAAGTCCGGGAAGAATTGCAGGAGTTTCATCAGGAAACCGAAAAGGATAAAAAAGAATTGGAGTTGGGTGATGTGTTTTTCTCGTTGATCAATTACGCGAGAATCTCCGGACTGAATGCCGATACTGCTTTGGAAAAAACGAATTCTAAATTCATTTCGAGATTTCAGAAAATGGAGGAGTTGGCTTTGTCCAGGAACGTTAATCTTGCTGACCTGAATCTAATGGAAATAGACCAGCTTTGGGAAGAATCCAAGCTTTCTGAAAAATAAATATCTTGGATATATTTAATTTGTATATTTGGTTTAATTAAAAATTTAAACACATCAAACTATGAAAGGCAAAGGTTGTATTGTATTAATCGTTATTGTAGCATTAATCGCAATTGTAGGATTTTGGGCAGTTGGAATTAGAAATGGATTTGTAGGTCAGGAACAGACTGTGAATGCCAAATGGTCAAACGTGGAAACCGTTTATCAGAAAAGAGCGAACTTGATTCCAAATTTGGAAAGAACAGTAAAATCTTATGCTAAATTTGAATCTGAGACTTTAACAAAAGTAGTAGAAGCAAGGTCAAAAGCAACTTCTGTAAACATAGACCCCACTAATATGACCGAAGCTGATATGGCAAAATTCCAAGCAGCACAAGGCGAATTGAACGGCTCACTGAGCAGATTATTGGCTGTTGTAGAAAGTTATCCAAACTTAAAAGCTGACCAGCAATACATCAACTTCCAAAGAGAGTATACAGCAATTGAAAATAGCATTCGTTCAGAGACTGGGTACTATAACGATGCGGCGAGAGTGTACAACACGAGTATCAAAACGTTTCCAAATAACGTGATTGCCAGCTTCTCCAACTTCAAAGAAAAACCATATTTCAAAGCTGAAGCTGGTGCAGAAAAAGCACCTCCTGCATTTACAGAATAATGACAGATTTTCTTACCAATACAGAGATGGCTTCCCTTGTGGAGGCCATCAAAATAGCTGAAGACCATTCCTCAGGTGAGATTCGTGTGCATATCGATTCTACGAGTGAAAGTGATTTTGCTAAGAAAGCTTTCGAGATATTTCGTTCGTTAGAAATGCATCAGACTAAAGAAAGAAATGGTGTTTTGTTTTATGTGAATTTTGAACAGCATTATCTCACCATTATTGGTGATGAAGGGATTCATAAAAAAGTGCAGCAATCTTTTTGGGATACCGTTCATGACGAGATGACGTCTGAATTTGCTAAAGGAAATTATTATAAAGGTCTGAAAGAAGCCATTCTGAAAACCGGACTCGAACTGAAAAAATATTTCCCAATCTCTGGGGAAAATATTAATGAATTACCCAATGATATCAGCTTCTCTTAAACGATATATCTTCGCATTATTCTTAGTTTTTGGGTTATTTTCCAAAGCTCAGTTGGTGCCGGAAAAACCTGCCGTTCTTTATCCGGTTTATGATAAAGCCGGATTGTTGACAGAATCTGAAAAAGCATCACTGAATCAAAAATTAATTAAATTCTCCGATTCTACATCTACAGAAATCGAGGTCATTATTCTTCCCACTACAAGCGGCGAAGATGTGAATTATCTCGCAACAATGTACGGTGAAAAATGGGGAATCGGACAAAAAGGTGTTGATAATGGTGTGGTTTTCCTGATTGCAACAGAAGACCGGACAATGTCTATTCAGCAAGGCCGTGCGGTAGAACAATATTTAACGGCTTCGGTTGCGGGACAGATTCTTGATTATCTTGTGACACCAGCTTTCAAAAACGGGGAGTTTTATAATGGAATTGACCGTGGAACTTCTGCGATTATGGAAGCGGTTCAGGGGAAATTCAAACCGATTGTCAAAAAACAAGAGCAAGAAGGTGGAATCAGCATTGGAGCTATTATTCTGATCATTATCATCATTATTATTTTGATAAGTATAATAAACGGCAATAATGGGGGTAATTATGACGATGATGATTATACACTTTCCAGAAAAGGAAGACGAAGATACAGAGGAGGATTTTTTCCGTTTCCAGGTAGTTTTGGTGGTGGAGGATTTGGTGGCGGAAGCAGTAGCGGCGGAGGATTTGGAGGCTTCGGTGGAGGCGGCAGTTTCGGCGGAGGCGGTGCTTCTGGCGGATGGTAGATTAACAAACGAATATAATAAAACCCAGATTTTTGTCTGGGTTTCTTTTTTTTAGTATTTACTACTTCATTATCAAAATTTTCATCAAGATTTTTATGATGTAATGAATTGGTTTTCGATTAGTTTATTCTGACTAAAGTTCAAATGTCCTCAAATTACTTCTTACAAACAAAACAATTTTCAATTTCGTAACAGTACAATTCTTGATATAAAGCCAAAAAATCACTATATTTACGAAAATCGAGATTTCTTTGAAAAAAACATTGGTTCTATTTGCACATCCTTACTTCGAACATTCTACCACAAATGTTAGGTTGTTAGAATGTTATGATGATTTGGACAATGTCACGTTTCGGGATTTGTATGAGGATTATCCCGATTTTCATATTCAGCCTTTTCGAGAACGAAAGAGAATTGTAGAATATGAGCGCATTATTTTCCATTTTCCAATCATTTGGTTTGGACTTCCGCCCTTGCTAAAGTTGTGGATAGATGAGGTTTTTGATATGCGTTGGGTTTCGGAAAACGGAATCAATATCTTGTCAGGAAAAGATGCACTGATTATCACAAGCGTTGGCGGACGAGAAGCTAATTATACTAAAGAAGGCAAATACGAAACGGAAGTAGAAGAATTACTTTCAGGTCTGAAAGTTTCCTTGAAAGTGAACAATATCGACCTCAAAAAAATACACATTATTTATAACGCAGATAATCTGAATCACGAGCAATTGGATGTTCTTTCTGATGAATTATCTCAAACCCTCAAAATAAAATAGATGCAAGGTTCCATTGCGATGACAATTCTGATTTTTCTTGGTGCGGCCATTATTATGGTTCCGTTAGGAAAGAAACTTGGATTGAGTTCCGTCATTGGATATATTCTTGGCGGGATTTTGATTGGCCCGTTTTGTTTACAATTGACAGGTCGAGATGCGGAAGATATTATGCACGCATCGGAATTAGGCGTGATTATGCTGTTGTTCTTAGTCGGTTTGGAGCTGGAGCCTCAAAAACTTTGGCAAATCAGAAAACGGATTCTCGGACTTGGTTTGAGTCAAATGTTACTGAGTATTGTAGGGATTTTTATGGTATTTTACATTGCAGGATTTGGATTGAAAACATCATTTATTATTTCACTCTGTTTTGCAATGTCGTCCACAGCAATTGTGTTGCAGACTTTGAAAGAAAAAAACCTTTTCCGAACCGTCAGTGGGGAATCTTCTTTTTCCATTTTATTATTTCAGGATATTGCCGTCATTCCGATTTTGGCACTATTACCATTTTTATCAAAGTCCAAAAGAGCATTAGAACAGGCTGACCACGAAAAAATATTACTACAATATTTACCAGAATGGTTGCAACCTTTTACCGTGATTTTCGCCGTTTTAGCTTTGATATTATTAGGGCGATATATTTTCACGCCGTTTCTAAGATTTGTATCAAGGTCAGGATTGAATGAGTTATTGACCGCAGCTTCATTATTCTTAGTAATAGGTGTTTCTGAGTTGATGATTTCGGTTGATTTAAGTCCTGCGCTTGGTGCATTTATCGCTGGTGTAATGTTAGCTAACAGTGAATTCCGACACGAATTGGAAAGTGCCATCGACCCATTCAAAGGATTGTTACTGGCTGTGTTTTTCGTAAGTGTTGGCGCAACGATAAACTTTGATATTATTGTTTCCAAGCCTTTCTTTATATTTTCTGCTGCGTTTATCGTTTTGGCAGTTAAAGCGGTCGTTCTTTTTGGAATCGGGAAATATTACAAGATGAATAATGAGCAGAGTTTTTTCCTGGCTTTTGCATTGTCTCAGGTTGGAGAATTTGCATTCGTTTTGGTCAATTTTGCCGCGAGTTTATATTTGATTGATTATCAGGCTAACTCAGAATTAATGGCGATTGTTGCAATTACGATGTGTATTTCGCCATTACTTTTGATATTCAAAGAAAAAGTTCTCGATAAGAGATTCATCAAACAAAAAAATGAAGAAAATATAGAACTTGGAATTATCAAACAACGTAAAGTTATCATTGTTGGATTCGGATTTTTCGGAAGTACAGTTGGTCGACTTTTGAAAGCCAACGGAATTCGCTCTACGGTTTTGGACAATGACCCGGATAGGGTGGCGCTATTAAGATCAAATGGCTTTAATGTTTATTACGGCGATGCTACAAAACCAGCTTTGTTGCGTTCGGCAGGAATCGAGGAAGCTGAGCTTCTTGTGCTTTGTCTGGATGACCCGGAGAAGAATAAATTTCTGGTAGATTATGTCAAAGAAAATTATCCTGATGTCAAAATTTTTGTAAGAGCTAAAAACCGTTTGGACGCTTATGATTTCCTCAATAAAAATGTCAATCATATCTATCGTGAAACTTTGGGAACAGCGGTTGATATGGCAGTCGATATCCTCCAGGAAAATGGGATGCGAAAATATACCGCCAGAAGAATGGGCAAACGTTTTATGTTAATTGACAAAGCTATGACCAAACGTTTGGCAAAAGAAAAAGACAAGGATATGATTACCTTCACCCTTCGCGAATCCCTTGAACGTGAAGCCGAATTGCTGGCTCTGGATAGTATTTCTTTTGAAGAAAATCATTGGAGCGGTGATGAAGATGATGACGATAAATAAGTCCTCTTATTAAATTTATTATTAAATTTGATAAAAAAAGAACCAATGATTTCACTCATCAAAAACAGCAAATTAAGTTACGCTTTTTTTAATGTTTTCAATAAAAAAAAATTAGAACATAATATTCCGCTTTACAAGAAATATAAAATCAATAAAGCCTATTTTGCACCCATTTCCAGCAAAGATTTTAAAGGTATTGAAGATCAGTTCATTCGTAAAGAAAATCCGCAGGCTATACCAGAAACCACTTTTTATAAAAATCAAACCCCGGAAAATCAGCAAAGTCTGATTCATTTTTTTGATAAAGGTTATAGTGTTATCAGAAATTTTATTACAAAAGAACAGGCGGATCAAGTTAATGCAGAGATTCAGTCTTTGTTAGATAACAAGCAAATTGAGTTCAAATATGGTAACAAACTGATGTTCGCATTACATAAATCAAAGATTATTAAGGATATCGGTTTGGAAAAATCGTTATTAGAGTTGTTGGATGTATTGTTGGACGGAAAAACAAAGTTGTTCCAGAGTATCAATTTCATTAACGGCAGTCAGCAGAAAACACATTCCGACAGCATTCATATGACCACTTTCCCTTTAGGTGGACTGATTGGTGTTTGGGTGGCTTTAGAAGATGTGAGTGCAGATCAGGGTGCGCTTCATTATTATCCTGGTAGTCACAAGCTACCTTATTACATGAATTCTGATTATGATAATGAAGGAAACTTTTTTATGCTTGGAAAAAAAGGCTACAAAGGTTATGAAGTAATGCTGGAAGAAAAAGTTAAAGAACTCAATTTACAAAAAGAAGTTTTTGATTGTAAAAAAGGGGATATGCTGATTTGGCACGCTAATATTCTGCACGGCGGAGAACCACATACCAATAAAGATAAAACAAGAAAAAGTATGGTTTTTCATTTTTTTGATGAAAACTCGGTGTGCTACCACGAGATTACACAAAGACCTGCACTTTTCGAAAATTAATTATATGAAGAAAATAAGAACGACTTTATTAATCACTTTTTTAGCACTCAATGCGGGAAATATGACGATAAATGCTCAGCAGAAAAAAGCTTCTGCAACCACACAAAAATCTATGAACAACAATCCTTTTCTTAAAAAAAGTCCGTTGCAGTACCAAGCTCCGGAATTCGATAAAATAAAAGATGAACACTTCAAGCCAGCTTTCGAACAGGGTTTGAAAGAGCAATTGGCAAACATCGATAAAATCGTTAATAACAAAGCGGTTCCAACTTTTGAGAATACGGTTCTGGCTTTGGAAAACAGTGGCGAAACGCTTGGCCGGGCGACAATTCTTTTTTATAATTTGACAAGTTCCAACACCAATGACCAGCTTCAAAAATTAGAAGAGGAATATGCGCCGATTTTCGCTTCCCATTCGGATAAAATTAATTTGAATGAGAAACTTTACAAAAGATTAAAAGCCGTTAAAACGGATAAACTGGATGCAGAAAGCAAAAGGTTGACAGAGTTTTATTTGACTAATTTCGAAATTGCAGGCGCAAATCTTTCTGCTGAAAATAAAGAAAAGCTAAAGGAAATCAATCAACAATTGGCAACTTTAGCCACTCAATTCAGTAACAAATTGTTGGAAGCTAGAAAAAAAGGAGCTGTTTTGATTTCTGATGTCAAAGAATTAGACGGACTTTCTGCTGACGAAATCGCGGCTGCGGCAACCGATGCGGAACAAGCCGGACAAAAAGGAAAATACCTTCTGGCTTTACAAAATACAACGCAACAACCACTTTTGCAGAATCTGAAAAACAGAGCTACAAGAGAAAAACTCTTCAAAGCATCCTGGACAAGAGCTGAAAAAGGCGACGAAAATGATACAAGAGAAACGGTTGAGAAATTAGCAAAGTTAAGATTACAGAAAGCTCAACTTTTCGGGAAGAAGAACTTCGCTGAATGGAGTTTGCAAGACCAAATGGCAAAAACGCCGGAAGCGGCAATGGGATTGTTGACACAATTGGCAAAACCTGCTGTGGAAACGGCTAATCGTGAAGCTAAAGAAATTCAGGAAGTGATTGATGCGCAGAAAGGCGGTTTCAAAGTTGAACCTTGGGACTGGAATTTCTATTCTGAGCAAGTTAGAAAAGCCAAATATGACCTTGATGAAAACGAGATCAAACCTTACTTCGAAGTAACAACGGTTTTGGAAAAAGGTGTTTTCTATGCAGCTGAACAATTCTACGGCATCACTTTCAAAGAAAGAAAAGACCTTCCGGTTTATCATCCGGATGTGGTGGCTTACGAAGTTTTCGACAGAGACGGGAAATCTTTGGCGCTTTATTATTTGGATTTCTATACAAGAAGCAACAAAAGTGGTGGCGCTTGGATGAACAATTTCGTTCCTCAATCTCATCTTTTAGGTCAGAAACCAGTGATTGTAAATGTTTTCAATTATCAAAAACCAGCGCCGGGAAAGCCTTCTTTGATTTCTTATGACGATGTAGAAACTATGTTCCACGAGTTTGGTCATACGTTGCATGGTTTATTTGCGGACCAAAAATATGCATCCATTTCTGGAGCGAATACGCCAAGAGATTTCGTGGAATTCCCATCTCAAATCAATGAGCATTTTGCTTTGGAGCCGGAGATTTTGAAAAATTATGCTTTGCATTATCAGACCAAACAGCCGATGCCACAGACTTTGATTGATAAGATTAAAAAAGCATCTAACTTCAATCAGGGTTATGCAACGACTGAGTTAGTGGCTGCTGCGACATTGGATATGAATTGGCACACTGTGACTTCCGACAGCCAGTTGATTCCGGTTTTGGATTTTGAAAAACAAGCGTTGTCTAAATATGGATTATTAGTTCCACAAGTTCCGCCAAGATACCATACGCCTTACTTTGCACACATTTGGGGCGGCGGATATTCAGCAGGTTATTACGCTTACCTTTGGTCAGAGACTTTGGATTCTGATGCTTGGGAATGGATAAAAGCCAATGGCAGAATCAAGAGAGAGAACGGTGACAGATTCAGAAAATATATTCTTTCCGTCGGCAACAGTGTAGATTTGAACAAAGCTTTTGAAGAATTTACAGGTCATAAAGCGGATATCAAACCTTTGTTGAGAAGTAGAGGTTTTATCAAATAAAGATTCTACAATCAGATATAAAACGTTTCCAATTCGGAAGCGTTTTTTTGTGATGGTTTGGGCGGACAATTCGCGCTGTCCAGGGGTTCCGTCTAGCAAGATTTTTGCAAAAATCTTGCTAGACCGCTCGCTGCGCTCGCGCCCTTACCATCACGGCCGCAAAGACGTATCCGAAATCAACATTCCAACATCAATTGAAGATTTTTTTAATTAACTTCGTTTCAAATTCATCATTTTGTGAGAAAACTATTACTTCCTTTTTGCCTTTTAATATTAATTTTTATCATTAGTTGTAATCCCAAAGAACAAAATCAAACTAATGAAATCGAAACTAAAGACATTGATAAGAAAGATTCTATAATTGCAGTTGAAGTCGATTCAGCGCAGATTCCAAAATCAATTCTTTATAATGGAAATTTGAAAAAAGCAGTTCAATGGAAAGATGAAGTTGGAGAGAATCTGGTGATTCTTTCAGAGTCAGGTTATCACAGGAACGAAAAATTCAAACACGAATTTGATGACAGCGCAGACTTCGAATTGTTTGCTTACCATTTCAGTTTAGATAAAAATAATTTGCAGATTTGGAAAATGTACGATTTTGTGGCCGATTGTCCAGTTGATATCGAAGCCGAATTTTATCCTCAATTTCCAATCATTACAGATTTAGACAAAAACGGAATCGCTGAGGTTTGGATAATGTACAAAGTCGGTTGTCACGGCGATGTAAGTCCTGTCAATCTAAAATTAATAATGTACGAAGGCAACAAAAAATATGCAATGCGAGGTGAAAACAAAATTCAGTTTGGCGCTAATGAATACATAGGTGGAGAATATAAATTGGACAAAGCTTTCGACTCTGCACCTAGTGTTTTCAAAGATTACGCCATCCAATTGTGGAAAGAAAATGTTTACAAAAACTGAAATCCTAACCAAAACTGATCAGGATTTTTATTTGATTTTGAACCAAAAAATGCCCTTCTGCAAGTCCGATGGTTAGGGCGTTTGCAGAGGTGCCCAAAAAGACACGTGCATTTTTAGAAATTAGCTCTGAGTAACTTATTATTCTCCTATTTCTAATCTTGTACTCAAAGCGATTCTGTTCCAGGAATTGATGGTTACAATCGCCATAATTACCTCTGCAATTTGCTTTTCAGAAAAGACAGCTTTTGCTTTTTGATAAGTTTCCTCGCTAAGGCCATTCTGGCTGATTAGTGTGATTTCTTCTGTCATTTTAAGAGCAACTTTCTCTTCTTCTGTGAAGAATTTTTCCGCTTCGTGCCAGGCGCTTACCAGGAAAATTCTTTCAGCTGTTTCACCATATTTGATAGCGTCTTTAGTATGCATATCCAGACAGTAAGCACAGCCATTGATTTGCGAAGCTCTGATCTTGATAAGTTCTTTAATCGTTTTTGAGATTTCTGATTGTGCCAGATAACCTTCCAATCCTAACATTGCTTTGTAAGCCTGAGAATCTGTTTTGCTGATGTTGATGCGTTTTTCCATTGTTTTGATTTTATTTATTATTGATTTTGTTATCGATACTGAAATGAAATTGATTTTGACTAGATAATAAAAATGCTGCAGTACTGCCTATCCAAACCGAATAATCGAGTGGTGCTTTGATACCTAAAGTGATGCTCATAGACAAGGCGAACATCAATAAAAGAAAGCCTGTTCCAATGGCTGTCCATTTGGTTTTATAACCAAGAATTAAAAGTAGAGCGAAGACTGTTTCTAAAAATGTTGCAGCATAAGCTCCGAAAATGCTCATAGATTCTGGCAGAAAAGAAGTAATTTGTTTGGTGTAATTCTCAAAGTTCTCCCAGTTGCCCCAAGCCGAATTTTTTCCCCAAAACCCGAATCTGTCCGCAACAGCTGATAAAAGTGTGATAGCTAAAGCGAGTCGTAAAAATAATTGTTGAAACTGATTGTTGATAGTTGTTTCCATTCCCTTCGTTTTGATGGTACAAAGTTGGGAAATCGAAAACGTGAAAATCTTAAACTGGTTTAAGAAATACTTTTCTTGCGAATTTTACAGATGCTGAGGATTTTATTAATATGCAAAATTTGCTTGGTCTGCGAGAAATAAGTTTTACGAAATAGTCTTTTTTCGAATTTCGCTCAGATATTCCGGTGTGAAACCGAGAAAAGAAGCGATGAGATATTGCGGAACACGCTGAACAAACTCAGGATATTGTTTGAGTAATGAGAAGTAGAAGTCTTCTTTGGAATAGGTGAAAATATATTTGACTCGCCGTTGATTGGCGGCAAAAGCTCTTTGATAAACAATCCTGAAATACTTTTCCATGATTGGAAAATCATTGAGAAGTTTCTCCTGAGAATCGCTACTGATAGTCAAAACTTCCGATTTTTCCACCGTCTGAATACTGAAGTCTGCAGGTGCTTTGCGCTCGAACGAGAAATTATCGGTCATCCACCAGGTTTCCAAAGCAAAATCTGTGGTTTGTTCAATACCTTTTTCGTTGATGAAAAACTTTCTGAGAAGACCTTTCAAAACAAAATAATTCTGCCGACAAACCTGTCCTTCTTCTAGAAGAATTTCTTTCTTTCTAAAGTTTTTAACCTCAAAATAATCCAATATCAAAGCAAAATCCTCATCAGTAATTGTGATGAATTTATCGAGATGGGCTTTGAAGATTTGGGACATATTTTATTATTAATTTAAATCTTTTTAATTCAATCAAAAACTATCTCATCCAATTTATGGTATCTATCAACCAACCGCAGAAGCATTCCCGGCTAGTCATCAGACAACTAATATAGATGATGAAAACGGCAAACGGAATCAGAAAAGGAATATTTAAAAGCGCTATTTTGTACTCCTTTTTTGTAAGTCTGAAAATCAAATCTATAGTAAAACCAATGAACATAAATATAAGAATGAAGGCCAATAAAATCACAATTCCCAATCCCACGTCTGTCGGATGCTCTTTCTCCCGATTGGCTTTGAAAGCAATTTGAGAATAAAGAAAAAGTAGTAGAAGTGGAACGATGACAATTAAGAATCTTATTGCGAAAACTTTTAGTAGTTTCATTCTAAGCTTATTACATTCTGTTCAATATCTCTTTCTTTTTGGTTTCGTAATCTTCGAGAGATATCAAGTCATTGTCCAGAAATGCCTTTAGTTTCAGTAGCGTTTCCATTGGATCTTCAGCTGGTGTCTCCGATTTAGTTTCTTGTGGTTCTGCAGGTTTTTCCTGGTTTTCGTTTTGCGTATTGACAACAATTCCTCCTGATGCAGCTCTTCTTTCTTCAAGTTCTTTTTCTCTTCGGTATTCTATCATTTGCTCTTCTTTACCTTGAGCATATTGATAGAGTTTTCTGGCCTGAGATTTAGGAATATAATCTATTGTTTCAATGAATCCTGTGATTGCAGTCATCGTGAAAGTAGAACCTAAAATAGCCTCACTGATATGACTTTCCGCAACATCTTTCCAAAGATAATCGTTGAAATCCGTCACCAATCCAAATGATTTTGAGCGGAAAAACAGGATTCTTTTATTCGTAAGAACAATAGAATCCGGAGAGATGTTGATGGCAGGTTTGTTTTGTACTGCGATATATTCTACAGTTTCTCCATTGGTTAATAAATCGTTGACTTTTTCACTAATTTTCTCTACTGCTTTTGGGTCTTGGTCTTCGTTCAGGAATTTTTTTATATCGTTGATCATTGTTTTAAAATTTGTCTAATGTGAAATTACGAAAACAAAATGAGAATAGGACTTGTTAATGTAATGAAAACAAAAAAAGCAAAACCTCAATTGGCCTTGCTTTTAAAATTTTGATTGTAAAAATTTATTTCTGTTTCAATTGCTTTAGAATTTCTTCACCAACACTTTTTGCAGATTGCGGATTTTGTCCGGTGATTAATCTTCCGTCTGCAACTACGTGATTCTGCCAAAGCCCGGATTTATCAAAGATTGCTCCGCGTTCTTTCAATTGATTTTCCAATAAGAAAGGAACTACATTTTCCAGCTTCACAGCGGTTTCTTCCTCATTGGTGAAAGCATTCACTTTTTTACCTTCAATCAGATATTTTCCATTTGATAATTTGAGGTTTACAAGAGCAGAAGGTCCGTGGCAAACAGCACTTACGATGCCATTGTTTTCATAAATTTTTCTTGCAATATTCTGTAATTCTGTATTGTCCGGAAAATCCCACATTGTTCCGTGTCCGCCGGCGTAGAAGATTGCAGCATATTTTGACGGATCAATGTCGGAAGGCTTCATTGTGTTTTCGATTTTTGTACGGTATTCTTTGTTCTCCCAGAATTGTTTATTGACAGCATCTTCCAGATTAAGCCCGTCAACTGGTGCTTTTCCACCCTTTGGACTTACAAAATCGATGTCATAACCAGCAGAATGAAGAACTTCCCAAGGATGGGAAACTTCGCCAAGGTAATATCCTGTTGGTTCGTTTGTATTGCCTTTTTTGTCGTGACTTGTCACCACGAATAAGATTTTTTTGCTCATAACTTTGTTAGATTTTTTGTTCTGTGCACTTGCAATATTCAACATCGAAATGAATGCAAATAGAACAGAAAAGATTAAAACTTTGGTTTTCATTATCACAATTTTAAAATTTGATACTGCAAAATTCTATAAAATCGAGACCGAAAGAAAGGATGTAAATCAAGGTTTTTCTGTGATGTATGTCACATTTATTTTGACAATCTGCTGAGTGTCTCTCTGGAAACACCAAGGTAAGAAGCAATAAGAGATTTGGGAACGCGTTGAAAAAGAGAAGGGTAGTTGCTAAGCATCTGCTCATAACGTTCTTTTGCGCTATGAGTTAAAAGTGAAAGGATTCTTTGCTGAAGTGCAATGTAACCGAAGTTTGATTTTTTTCTGAAAAAATGTTCAATCTTATGAAGCTCAGCACAGATTTTTTCACGGTTTTCCAACGAAATAGAAAGTACTTCGACATCTTCTATACAATCGATGTTCAAGGTTGAATTAGTTTGATTGAAATAAGCCTGGAAATCTGTGATCCACCAGTTTTCCCAAGCAAACTGAAGAATGTGTTCTTTGCCATCATCAGGATTGGTATGATAAGCTTTCAATAAACCTGAAACTACAAAATGGTCGTTTCTGACAAGGTCGCCTTGCTGAATCAGAAACTGATGTTTTTTAAGTTTTTTGACAGAAAAATGAGACAGCAAATAAGCGAATTCTCTATCCGTAATCGGTGTGATTTCTTCGATATGTTGTCTTAATTTGTCGCTCATTTTTTAATTTCTTTTTCGAATATAAGAATTAAAAACAGGTTTATAAAAAATCCATTCATTTCGAATGGATTAAATATTTTAAAATTAATTCTCTAATTGACTCCCAAGATACTCCCATTCCTGCAAAGTAAGATCCAGTTCTTCTTTGGTTTTGTTGTAAGCTTCCAATACTTGTTCAGTAGGATTATCTTTCGTAAAAGAACTTTCAAATTCCTCGATTTTTAATTCCAGTTCAGAGATTTTTTCTTCTACTTTTTTAAGCTTGTTCTGGATGTTTTTTTGTTCTTTGCTAACAATCCTAGTTGGTTGATTGTTGCTGGCTACTGGTTTTGATTCTTGCTTCTTTGGTCTTGGTTCTTCAACTTCTTCCTGATGCAATTTTGCTTTTTCTGCAGAAATTTCTCGGATACTTTCTTTTTGTCTGTACTCCAAGTATTCATCAATGTTTCCAAGGAATTCTTTCATTTTCCCATCTCGGAATTCGAAGATTTTATCTGATAAACCTTGCAGGAATTCACGGTCGTGAGAAATCACGATTAATGTTCCTTCATATTTCTGAAGCGCCAATTTGATAATCTCCTTTGACTGGATATCTAAGTGGTTCGTAGGCTCATCCATAATCAAAGTGTTGAACGGACGAAGCAATAATTTACAAAGCGCCAAACGGTTTCTTTCACCTCCGGAAAGAACTTTGGTTTTCTTGGTCACATCTTCACCTTGAAACAAGAAAGAACCCAAAAGGTCACGAACTCTAGGTCTGGTTTCTTCCGTTGCAGAATCTTCTGCTTCTTGCAAAACAGTTTTTTCAGGCGTCAAAACTTCTTCCTGATTCTGAGCAAAATAACCGATGCTCACATTGTGGCCAAGATTCCATTCTCCTGTATAATCCTTGATGTCGCCGGCAAGAATCTTCGCCAAAGTAGTTTTTCCCTGTCCGTTTTGTCCTAAAAGAGAAATTCTGTCACCACGTTCTATGAAGAAATCTACATTGTCGAAAATTTGTTTATCGCCGTAAGCCTTCCCAAGGTTTTTAGCTTCGAAAATCACTTTTCCTGGCGTTACAGAAGGCTGGAAACGAATGTTGAATTTAGAAACATCTTCATTCTCAACTTCGATGCGTTCTACTTTTTCTAATTTCTTAATCAATGACTGTGCAAAAGAGGCTTTGGAAGCACTCGCACGGAATTTATTGATTAGTTCCTCGGTATGTTTTATCTCTGCATCCTGATTTTTCTTAGCCTGGATGAGTTTTTCTTTTCTGTCTTTTCTCAGCTCAAGATATTTGGAATAATTGGCCTTGTAATCATCGATTTTCTTGTTGTTCACATCGAAAGTTCTGTTACAAGTAGAAGTCATAAACTGCTTATCGTGACTCACCAATAACATCGAGCCCGGATAATCTTTCAAAAATTCTTCCAGCCAAATGATAGATTCCATATCCAAGTGGTTGGTCGGCTCATCCAGAAGCATCAAATCGTTTTGCTGAAGAAGCAGTTTTGCCAACTCGATTCTCATTCTCCAACCTCCCGAAAACTCATCGGTTATTTTGTGAAAATCACTCGCTTTGAAACCTAAACCAAATAAAATTTTCTCCACATCGCCTTCCAAATTATACGCATCGTGATTCATTAATAAATCATTCAAATCCGTCATTCTGTTGATGAGATCTGTGTAAGCATCGCTTTCGTAGTCGGTTCTTGTAGCTAATTGATTATTGACTTCTTCCAACTCATCTTTCAATGCATTGATTTGTTCAAAAGCTTGCATTGTCTCGTCCCAAACAGTTCTTCCTTTTACGAAATCTAAATCCTGTTTTAGAAATCCAATGGTGATATTACCTTCCGGAACTACATTTCCTTCGTAGAAGTTGATTTCTCCGGAAAGAATTTTGAGAAGCGTAGATTTTCCGGCTCCGTTTTTTCCGACCAATCCAATTTTATCGCCTTTTTTGATGGTGAAATTGGTGTCTCTGAAAAGATAATTTCCTGCGTGATGTAAGCCTAATCCCTGAACCGAAAGCATTGTATTCTATATTTTGTTTGAATTTGCAAAAGTAGTGAAATATGATGGAAGTTGGAAAATGGATGTCGGAAGTTTATATTTGGTTAATAACTAAAGTGTTATTGAAGGAAATCGATGGCTTCGAGAGCCTCAGACTGACAATTCTATTATTGAAATCATCCAACTTCTGAGTTCCATCATCCAAACAAATCCTTATCTTTGCAAAAATCTTAAACAAAATGAGCAAACCGATTACTGAGTTCATAGAAAAATATTATTTGCACTTCAATGCGGCGGCTTTGGTAGATGCTTCCAAAGCTTATGTTGCACACCTGAAAGATGGTGGGAAAATGATGATTACGCTTGCAGGAGCAATGTCAACAGCGGAATTAGGAAAAATCTTGGCTGAGATGATTCGTCAAGGGAAAGTGGATTTCATTTCTTGTACTGGAGCAAATCTTGAAGAAGATTTGATGAATCTTGTAGCACATACACATTACGAGAGAGTTCCTAATTACAGAGACCTTACGCCAAAAGAAGAATGGGATTTGCTGGAAAGAGGACTTAACAGAGTGACTGATACTTGTATCCCTGAGGAAGAAGCTTTCAGAAGATTACAAAAACATATCTATGAAATATGGAAAGATGCGGATGATAAAGGAGAGCGTTATTTCCCACACGAATATATGTACAAAATGATTTTATCAGGTGTTCTTGAGCAGTATTATGAAATCCCGAGAGAGAACTCTTGGATGATTGCTGCGGCAGAGAAAAACTTGCCAATTGTTGTGCCTGGATGGGAAGATTCTACAATGGGTAATATTTTTACTTCTTATTGTATCAAAGGAGATTTGAAGTTTTCTACAATGAAATCCGGAATCGAATATATGGCTTATTTGGCTGATTGGTATCCAAAAAATTCTGGTGGAAAAGGCGTTGGATTCTTCCAAGTTGGAGGTGGAATTGCTGGAGATTTCCCAATTTGTGTAGTACCGATGTTATATCAGGATATGGAAATGCACGATATTCCTTTCTGGAGTTATTTCTGTCAGATTTCTGATTCTACAACATCTTACGGTTCCTATTCCGGGGCTGTTCCGAATGAAAAAATCACTTGGGGTAAATTAGATATTACAACTCCGAAATTCATTGTTGAAAGTGATGCGACAATTTGTGCACCATTGATGTTCAGCTATATTTTGGAGAATTCATAAAGTTTAAGAACGGAAGTCTGAAGCTGGAAGATAAAAAAAGCGCTCAAAATAGTTTGAGCGCTTTTCTTTTATTTTAAATTGATGATTTGTTAGTCTAATGAATTGATTAAAACCAAATAACGATAGCCGAAAATTGCCTTTTGAAATTTATTCAATTTTGTGAAATCTCTTTTGCTGTATTTGGGTAAAATAGCAACATTTATTTTGTTTAGAAATTTAAAAAATGATTTTTTCATAACATTAAATTTAATTTTAAAATACAAGATTTACGCCACTATAAAATCACTCATCATTTTATAATTACAACATCATTACACCTTCGATGGTTGCTACTTTTTTATAAATATTAATGACTTGGTCTGCATCTAATACAAAACAATCGATAGAAACAGAAGTGTATTTTCCAGTAGAGCTTTCTTTGTTGGATAAAGTATATTTCAAATTATCAAATACTCTCAGGATTTCTGTTATTTTCTCAGAATCACTTGTAACGATGAATTTGAAAAGATATTCTTCCGGAAAATTATGCTGTTCTTCTAATTTTTCTTTCAGTGATTTGTAAAATTCTTCTGGATTTGCGTGATTGCTATCTATAATATCTGCCATTTAATTTTAAGTCTTGAATTAATAAAAAATCTCCGTAAAAAACGGAGACCAAAGTTAGTGATATTTAATTTGATGTTAAGAAGGATTTTCTGCTGTTGCTTCCTGAGGTAAGGAAACTTCATCTGCGGCAGCTTCCAAAGTTTTGTCCAAAGTAAATAATGACTCGTCGCTGGCGCTATCTCCACCTGCAATTTTCAATTTATCAATCAATTCAAGTGCTAATTTTTCTTCTTCAATCTGTTCTTTTACAAACCACTGCATAAAATTCCAAGTTGCCCAATCTTTTTCTTCAAAAGATAAATTGACTAAATTGTATATAGAAGTTGTATTGTCAACTTCGTGTTGGAAAACTTTATTAAAGCAATCCGTTAAATTTTGAGGATTTTCTGGTGGAGCAGGAATAGCTTCCACTTTAGCTTCCCCGCCTCTGTCTAGGATGTAGCGCATAAACTTAATCATATGATTCCTTTCTTCTTGAGAATGTCGATACAAGAAATTAGCAATTCCGCCATAACCCTTTACATCTGCCCAACAGCCATAAGAAAGAAATATTTGTGAAGCATGCGCTTCTTTTGTCATCTGTTTAATCAATGCATTTTGCATATTGTTAGACAATCTGTTAGTGTTCATAATTTATATGTTTAATAATTTTTATTGCTGATTAAATATCTAAAACCAGATGTGTTTAAATTAATACCTCAATTTGAGTAATTAATACCTTTATTATGTTAAATAGACAAATATTGAGCCACAAATTGGGGACAATATTTATTGGTCGATTCATTGATTCTTTATAAATCAATGTTTTAAGTGATTGATTTTCAGTTTTTTAAAATTTTATGTTAAAATTAACACTGAGTTAATAAAAAGATTTATATTCGGTGTAAGAAAATAATACTTAAGAATATTATGAGAAAAAATTATGTAAAATTACCATTGTTGATTGCTGCTTTGTACTTTGGCGGTGATTTACATGCACAATCCACACAGGATACTACTACGAAAGAGAATAAAATCGAGGAGGTGGTTGTGATTGGATATGGTACACAGAAAAAAGAGAATGTTACTGGGAGTATTGGTATTGTAACTGCTAAAGATTTAGCAGATAAACCAAATGCTAACCCATTAAACTCTGTACAAGGAAAACTTGCTGGGGTAAATGTTGTTACATCTGGTACGCCAGGTGGCTCTCCTAGAGTAGATATTCGTGGTGTTGGGTCATTGTCAGGAAATACAGTATTTATCGTTGATGGTATGTTGACAGAAGATATTTCTTTCCTAAATCCTCAGGATATTGAATCAATGAGTGTTTTAAAAGATCCTTCCAGTTTAGCAATTTTTGGTGCTAAAGCAGCAAATGGAGCGGTGATTATTAAAACTAAGAGTGGAAAAGGTAAGCCAGTTTTTAATGTTAATTCTTATTTAGGAATCAAAACTGTTACCAACGTCCCAAAAATGGTAAATGCAGATCAATATATTGAATTGTACAATGAGAAATTGTTGAATGACAATGGGTCTTCTGCAGGGTCAATTAGTAGAGCAGATTTTCCAGCAGATACAGATTGGTTTAAAGAAATTTTCCGTACCAGTATCATTAATTCTAATGATTTTTCTGCTTCGGGAAGTTTAGGGAAGTTGAATTATTATGGTAGTGTAGGATATCTTCAGGATGAAGGTAATTTAGCTGCTGGGCAAGGTATTAACTCAGGAAGTGGTTTTAACAGGTTCAATACAAAATTGAACTTGAGTTATAAAATTACTGATAATATTACAATTGGAGATAATTTTTCTTTTTCGAAAACACGGACTGACGTTGCAAATAATCCTTTGTTAGATGCACGTAACTCTCCACCGTTATTTGGTCCAATTAATTCTGCAACAGGGACTTATCAGTTTTTTAATGGTTATTCTATTGCCAATCCAAGAGCAACTTTGGATCTTTATAGATCACAGGTAAGACAAGAAAGAATGCTTAATAACGTTTTTGTTGATATTAAGTTTTTAAAGGATTTTACTTTTAGAAGTAGTTATACCACAGATAATTATACTCCTGTGCAATATGAATATACTCCAGCAATAACTTATATACCAAACCCAACTATTTCTAATTTGATAACCAGAACTAATAGATATAGAAATTATGTTTGGGATAATACAATTAATTGGAAAAAGACCTTTGGTAATCATAATTTAGAATTGTTAGCTGGTTTTTCAAGAATCAGAGATTCTAGATCAGAAGATGTTTGGATTGCTAAAAATGTAAGTTATGACGGTACTAATGGATCTCTAAATATCGGAAATGGTACAGATATTTTTAATTATCAAGATACTGCGGCTGCAGTTACCAATGGTAGACCTGCCGCTACACAGGATCAACAAAGAATTGAATCTTTCTTTGGGAGAATCAATTATGATTATGCTGGGAAATATCTTTTAAATGCCTCTGTACGTAGAGATGCTAGTTCACAAATCTCAACAGACAGATATAAAACTTTCCCTGCTATAAGTGTTGGTTGGGTAGTTTCTAAAGAAGGTTTTATGAGTGAGCAGAACATTTTTAATTTGTTAAAATTAAGAGCTAGCTGGGGAGAGTTAGGTAACCCGAGAGTTAAGAGAGATTTTTCTGCGATTGTAACTAACATTGGTGGAGGTGCATATTATGGTAATACTGGATATGCCGCAGCAACAGTTGATAGAGTGATTGATCCATCTATTGGCTGGGAAACAACAACGGGTTCGGACTTTGGTGTTGAGATGGCATTTTTAAATAATAAACTAAAAGTTGAAGGGACATATTATAATAAAGAATCAAAAGATATAGTTTACGGAGTTAATCAGGCTACTATTTCCGGAGCTAGTAATCCGTATGATTTTATCACTAATGCTTATTCTTTTAGAAATAAAGGATTTGAAGTGTCTGCAAATTATAATACAGATCTAAGTGAAAGTGTAAAACTAGGTTTCTATGGTAACTTCACGTCTCTTAAAAATGAGATTACAAGCGTCTACCAAGGGTCATTCTTAGAAACAGGTGCTAGCTTATTCGGAAATTCAATTGTAAGACTACAAGCTGGGCAAGCAGTAGGTTCTTACTATGGATACCAAGTTGATGGCGTGTTCCAAACAGATGCTGAGGCTGCTGGTTCTGGACAAACTGGTGCTAAAGCAGGCTGGTTTAAGTTTGCTGACTTAGATGGTAATGGAGTTATTGATACAAGAGATAAAACATTTTTGGGAAGCCCAATCCCAAAAGGAACTTATGGTTTTGGATTTAACTTAACAGTTCATTCTATCGATTTTGGAATCGATTTCCAAGGTGTATTTGGTAATAAAATCTACAATTATAATCGTGAGCAAAGATATGGTAACGAGAGCTGGGATTTAGATATGTATAACAACAGATGGCGTGGAGCAGGAACATCTAATACTAATTCTATGATTACTTCTAACCAGTCTATTATTTTGCCAAACAGTTTCTATGTTGAGGACGGTAGCTATTTTAGAATTAGAAATATTCAAGTTGGATATAATTTGCCATCAGGAATTGCACAATCTCTATCTGTTAAAAAACTGAGAATTTATCTAAGTGCACAAAATCCTTGGACTAGTTTCAAATATAATGGATTCTCTCCAGAGATCATGAATCAGGACAGAGTACAAATGGGTATTGATCAAAATATCTATCCAATTTCAGCAATTTATACAATGGGTATGAACTTAACATTTTAATTAGAAAAATCATGAAAAAAATATTTTTAACACTCTCCATATTTTCGGTAATTGCAAGTTGTAGTGATGATTTTGTGGATATCAAACCAGAAGGGGTAGTAATAGCTGACGATTTTTATAAAACGGAAGCTGATGCTATGAAAGCGACGAACGCTATATATAGCTTCTTAAGAAGTTGGGAGAATAGTGGATTCCCAGCACAATATGTATTTGGAGTGACGGGTGATGATGTAGAAAAAGGATCAAATCCTGGAGATGCATCTTTTATCAATGCATATGATAATTTTTCTTTTACAATTAGTGATGATGGAGTCAATGGCTATTGGACAGGTCAATGGCAGGCAGTACAAAGAACTAATCAAGTAATTACTAATGTTCCAAATATTGACATGGATACAGCTCTTAAAACTAGATTGGTTGCGGAAGCTAAAATGTTGAGAGCCTACTTCTATTTTAATTTAGTAAGAATATATGGTGGCGTTCCTATTTTTGATGGATTGCAAACTGATTATATAAACCAGCCCAGAAATACTGCAGCAGAGGTATATGCATTTATTGTTAAGGATTTAACTGAAGCATCTGAAATTTTACCGCAAACATATCCTGCAGGTCAAGAAGGGAGAGTTACAAAAGGTGGTGCTTTGGGATTGCTTTCAAAAGTATATCTTTACATGAAGGAATACCAAAAAGCATATGATACATCTAACTTAGTAATTGGAATGGGTTATAAATTAGATCCTGATTTTAATCATTTGTTTAGACCGGCTGGAGAATTTGGAACTGAGTCTGTTTTTGAAGTGAACTGCGGTTGTTCTCCCGAATTTGGAGGTAGTCAGTATGCGGAAGTTCAAGGCGTAAGAAACCAATATGGTTGGGGATTCTTTACGCCTACTCAGGCATTGGAAGATGCATTTGAGCCTGGTGATGTAAGAAAACAATTTACTATTCTTAGAGAAGGTGAGACTACACCAGAAGGGGATCTTATAAAAAAAGGAGATCCACAAGCGGGCAATACTTGGAATTATAAAACTTATGTTCCTTCATCACTTAACAATAATGCTTGTGGATATGGATCGATCCAAAACATAAGAATTTTGAGATTTGCTGATATTTTATTAATTAATGCAGAGGCTGCTAATGAATTAGGTAATTCTGGTGTTGCTATTGCAAATGTTAACAAAGTTAGACATAGAGCTAATTTGGGAGATACTCCAGCATCAACACAATCTGCTTTAAGATTGGCAATTTGGCAAGAAAGAAGAGTTGAGCTTGCTATGGAAATGGATAGATTTCCTGATTTAGTAAGAACAGGCCAAGCAGAGCAATTTTTAGGTTCTAAAGGGTTTCAAAAAGGTAAAAACGAGTTGTTTCCAATTCCTTTAAGAGCTATTACGGACAGTAAAGGTGTATTAACACAAAATCCTGGTTATAATTAATTTTTTATATACTAAATAATAAAGAGAGGAGAGTTTTAACTCTCCTCTTTTTTATTAATTCAAAAATACATTGATCTTATTTCTATAAAGGTAATGTTATTTTCAACTTAAGAAAATTAATGTAGTTAGCTTTTTTGTTGATAAATAGAGGATAAACAATTAAAATAGAATAACAAAAATTAAAATCAATAATGAAAACACAAACCAAAAATTTAATTACATGTTTTTGCTTGCTATTATTATCTATTAATACTTTCTCACAGAGTTGTGTTATAACAAGATTACCTAGTTCTGGAGATTTCTCAAACAGTGGTAATACAAATAGTTTTTCCATCATTTATCAAAAAAATTGCACACCTACTATTATCAAGAGTAATGACAGTTGGTTTTCTTATACTGTAACAACTAATAATAGTCGACCATCGTACAATGAAATATTACTCTATGTTACAACTTCTCCAAATTATGGAAACCCAAGAACAGGCTATATTTATGTTAATAATAATGAATCTTTTAAAATTACAATTAATCAAGCTGCAGGAGCAAATGTAAATGTTCCGGTTTCAGGAGTTAGTGTAAATCCAACATCAGCATTTTTGAGTATTAATGAGACAGTTAGCTTGTATCCAACAGTATTACCAATGCAGGCTACTAATAAAAATATTATTTGGAATACAAGTAATCCTAATATTGCTACAATAGCTTATTCTAGTAACTATGTAACTTCTATTAAAGGCATAAGCCCAGGAAAAGTACAGATTACAGCAACAACAGAAGATGGAGGACATATTGCTGCAAGTAATATTACAGTAACAGGAGAAGCTAAATCTTTTTCGTGGAAGAACTACACGGATATGGATGGAACAATAAAAGATTTTACCACACCAGCCAAAGATCAGATAACGCAAGGTCCATGCTTTTTATTTGCAGCAATAGGTATGGTAGAAGCAAAATATAAGATACAAAATAGTACAACAAATAACATTGATCTATCAGAAGCAAGCTTACATCCTAATTGTACAGGATTATATGAAAGTATATATAACTCACTCACTTATATAAAGAATAATGGAGTTTTGGAAGAAAGTTGTTATCCTTATTCTCTTTCAGCCTATGCTTATGGAAGCTTACCATATCCTAACTGTCAGACAGGAATTTGTACAGGCACAACAAAAAAATATAAAGTGGCTAGTTTTTCACAAATTAATTTTAGCAATTTGGATCCGAATTTAAGATCTGACTATCTGAAAAGTATTATAAGACAAAACGGTACAGTAGCAGTATCCTTTAGCGGAAGTAGTTTGCATAATGGGGCTTCACACGCTTATGAAATTTATGGATGGAATGGTCTGTATTGGTTATTAAAAGACAGTTGGCCTAATGAAGTTAATTCAGCATTATCGACAGATATTGATATTCCAGAAATTCTAGCAGCTAATAGTACGGGTCAGTTTGCAGCTTATTATATAAATGGTAATGTTAACATCAGCAATAAAATAGGAATGGTTAAAGGAAGACAAAATTCTGTTTCTAGTGATCAAGATGATATAAATTTTGAAATTGTACCTAACCCAGCCAATAACCAAATTAGAATATTAAATTTTCCTAAAGAAGGTGCACTTGTTCAAATATCTACTACCGATGGAAGATTAGTATTTAATAATTGGATAAAATATAATGTTATTGATATAACACAACTTCCAAAAGGTAGTTATTTAATGAAATTTAATTCAAATGATAAACAGAATATTTTAAAGTTTATTAAACAATAACTTTTAAATTATAAGATCAAGATTTATATATTAAGTATTTTTGTTTAAATATACTTTATCATTTTATGTTTATTTAAGCAAACTTAATCTAAACAATTACCAATGAAAAACCTACTATCAATATCAATCATATCCTTATCAGTCTTGCTTTCCTGCAAGAACGCCCAGGTCTCGAAAACAGTTAGCGAAACAAAACCGGTTTCAAAAAATCTGACAGACAATCAATTAATGGATAAAGTCCAAAGCGATGCCCTAAAATATTTTTGGGATTTTGCAGAACCCCATTCATTATTAGGAAGAGAACGTTATCACGAAGACAATATCTATCCGGATAACGACAAACATGTGATTACAACTGGCGGATCGGGATTTGGTTTAATGACAATCCTAGTTGGTGTTGACAGAAAATACATTCCGCGTCAGGAAGCTGTGAAAAGACTGACGCATATTGCGGATTTTTTAGAAAAAGCAGACCGTTTTCACGGGGCTTGGTCACATTGGATTAATGGCGAGACGGGTAAAGTCGTTCCCTTTGGAAAAAAAGATAATGGTGGAGATCTGGTAGAAACCGCTTTTCTTACACAAGGCATTATTTGCGTCCGCGAATATTTCAAGAACGGAAATGCAGAAGAGAAAGCACTCGCTGCAAAAATGGACAAACTCTGGAAAGGGATAGAATGGAACTGGTACACAAAAGGTGGTGAAAAAGTGCTCTATTGGCACTGGTCTCCATCATACGGCTGGGAAATGAATTTCCCACTGGAAGGTTACAATGAGTGTCTTATCACTTATATTTTAGCAGCATCATCACCCAATTATTCCATCGATTCTGAGACTTATAACAAAGGCTGGTCAAGAAACGGAACTTACACAACAGACCGAACAAAATACGGACTTCCACTGTATGTTAAACATAATTACGCAGAAGAATTTGGTGGTCCATTATTCTGGTCACAGTATTCCTATTTAGGTTTGGATCCAAGAGGACTTTCCGACAAATATGTAAAAAGTTATTGGGACTTAAACCGAAATCATGTTCTTATAGATTATAAATATTGTTTAGAAAATCCGTTAAATTATAAAGGTTATTCAGAGAAATATTGGGGACTTACCGCGGGTTATACAAGAAACAAAGATGGCTCTGTTGGTTATGCAGCGCATCAACCTATGAAAGAAGATTTGGGCGTAATTACTCCGACGGCTGCGTTGAGCTCAATGCCTTACACGCCAAAAGAATCGATGGCGGTTTTAAGATTTTTGTACGATGAAAAACCAAATTTCATTGGACAAGCCGGACCTTATGATGCAACTTCCATCAATTTTAATGATTGGACCACACCTCGCTATCTCGCTATCGATCAGGGAACTATTGCGCCAATGATTGAGAATTACCGCACAGGATTGTTATGGAATTTGTTTATGAATGCGCCGGACATCAGAGAAGGACTCAAGAAAATTGGATTTAAGTCCACGGAACACCAAATCCAATAGCCAAAAAGTAGTATCTTTAAACACTAAAATTTATTGTCTCAATTTGAAATAATAAAAATTTAGGAGCTATTTCCCGCTTTCCACTATATCTTTTTTTGTTTAGAAGATTCAGTCATAAAAACAAAATTTCTACAAAACAAAAAAAGGATGCCGTTGCAAATCGAGGAACGAGATTCGACGATTCAAAAACAAAATAAAAAAGGATAGAGTCAATCGGGGCTAGGGCATTGGACATAAAATAAAAATTCAACAATTTGTAGAGGATTCAAAGCCTCAAATAAATTTTTTGAAAATTTAAAATATGAAATTAAAAAACATCATTCTTCTATTATTGGGGTTTTCATCTTTTGCAACAGCACAGGAAATCAAAGCTGAGTTCAATAAAGAAATTAAAATCCAAAAGAATCTATCCTACATTCTGGATATTCCAAAAGATGTAAAAACCAAAGTTCCATTAATTGTTTTCCTTCACGGCTCTGGTGAAAGAGGCAATGATTTGGAAATTGTAAAAGCGCACAGTCCTTTTACTTATAGAAATTTAATCAAAGAACCTGTTGCGATTTTGGCGCCGCAATGTCCAGCAAATACTTGGTGGGATACAGATGCGGTTTATTTCCTGATTAAAGAGATTTCAGAAAAATATAAAATCGATAAAGAAAGAATCTATCTCACAGGATTATCAATGGGTGGTTGGGGAACTTTGAAATTAGCAGGTGAACATCCCGAAATGTTTGCAGCGGTCGCATCAGTCTGTGCGCCGACAGATCGTGTAATGTGGGCAAACATCCACAACTACAAAGATATGAATCTGAAGATTTTCCATGGCGGAATGGACGATGTTGTTCTTCCGGAAAATGCGTTCAATTTCTATCAAAAATTGCATCCAATCAATCCAAAAGCAGAATTAACGATTTTCCCAAATGACAATCACAATTCTTGGGATTCTACATATTCTGACCCGAAATTATATGAATGGTTGTTGTCATTCAAAAAAGAATCAATAAAAAATTAAAATAATATATATAATGAAAAAGTTTGTAATCTTAGCTGCGTTGGCTTTATCGCCTTTCTTTTTGGCGCAGGAACTTGTAACCAAACCAGTTCAGTCTTATCAAACAGAAAAATACCAGTCAAAGAAAAAAGCTTTCATCGATAATCTGATTTCAAAAATGACTCTGGAAGAAAAAATCGGTCAGTTGAATTTGCCTTCATCTGGAGACTTTACAACTGGTACAGCCCAGAGTTCAGATATCGGAAAAAAAATTGAACAAGGTTTAGTTGGCGGTTTATTTAACATAAAAGGTGTTGATAAAATCCGCGACGTTCAGAAGGTAGCAGTAGAGAAAAGCCGTCTGAAAATTCCAATGATTTTCGGTATGGATGTGATCCACGGTTATGAAACTTCTTTCCCTATTCCATTAGGTTTAGCCTCATCGTGGGATATTAATTTAATCCAAAGATCAGCTCAGATTGCCGCCCAGGAATCTACAGCAGATGGTATCAACTGGACGTTCTCTCCAATGACGGATATCTCAAGAGATCCAAGATGGGGTAGAGTTTCCGAGGGTTCTGGTGAAGATCCATATCTGGGAAGTGAGGTTGCAAAGGCAATGGTTTTTGGTTACCAAGGAACAGACCTTTCTAAAAATAACACAATGTTGGCTTGTCTTAAACACTTTGCGCTTTACGGAGCACCGGAAGGTGGAAGAGATTACAATACAGTTGATATGAGCCACGTATCAATGTTTAACAATTACTTTCCACCTTACAAAGCGGCTGTTGAAGCTGGAGTTGGTTCTGTGATGGCTTCTTTTAACGAAGTGGATGGTGTTCCTGCAACTGGAAACAAGTGGTTGATGACAGATGTTCTGAGAGACCAATGGAAGTTCAAAGGCTTTGTGGTGACGGATTACACAGGAATCAATGAAATGGTAGATCACGGAATGGGAGATTTGCAACAGGTTTCTGCTTTGGCAATGAACGCCGGAATTGACATGGATATGGTTGGTGAGGGTTTCCTTAAAACTTTGAAAAAATCAATCTCTGAAGGAAAAGTTTCTGAACAAACTGTAACAGATGCCGCAAGAAGAATCTTGGAAGCTAAATATGATCTTGGTCTTTTTGATGATCCTTACAAATATACGGACTCTAAAAGAGCTCAGAAAGAGGTTTTCAGCCCGAAACATTTGGAAGCAGCAAGAACTATTTCTGCGAATTCTATGGTTTTGATGAAAAATGACAAGCAGGTTCTTCCTCTTAAAAAATCAGGCACTGTTGCTGTAATTGGCCCATTGGCTGATAACTCAGTTAATATGCCAGGAACCTGGAGCGTTGCTGCAAAACATGCTAATTCGATCTCATTATTGAGAGGTCTTAAAGAAACTGTGGGTAAAGACGTGAATTTCATCTACGCAAAAGGAAGCAACATTTACGAATCTGCAACAATGGAAGAAAGAGCAACAATGTTCGGGAAAACTGCAGACAGAGATAACCGTTCTGCAGATCAAATCAGAAAAGAAGCTGTTGAGATTGCAAGCAAAGCGGATGTAGTGGTTTTAGCAATTGGGGAAAGTGCCGAGATGAGCGGAGAATCTAGCTCAAGAACAGATATCGGAATTCCGGAAACTCAAAAAGAATTGTTGAGAGAACTTAAGAAAACCGGAAAACCAATTGTTTTAGTTCTGTTTACGGGTCGTCCATTAGTATTAACAGAAGAATCTGAACTAGCAGATGCAATGTTGAATGTTTGGTTTCCTGGAAGTATGGCTGGATACGCAGTTTCTGATGTGCTTTACGGAAAAGTGAATCCTTCGGCGAAGTTGCCGATGACTTTCCCAAGAAGTGTTGGTCAGGTTCCAATCTACTACAATGCTAAAAATACGGGTCGTCCACTAAGTACCGAGAATACTGAGAAATGTAATTTTGATAAATTCCGTTCCAATTATCTGGACGAGTGTAACACGCCGCTTTATCCATTTGGATATGGTTTGAGTTATTCTAAATTCGATTATTCTGATATTTCAGTTTCTAATGCAAAACCATCTGGAAATGCAGAAATCGAAGCGACTGTAACATTGACCAATAGTGGAAAATATGATGGAGCAGAAGTGGTTCAGCTTTATATCAGAGATTTGGTTGGAAGTATTACAAGACCGGTTAAAGAATTGAAAGGTTTCCAAAAAGTTTATCTGAAAGCAGGCGAAAGCAAAAAAGTAACGTTCAAAATCTCTCCGGAAGATTTGAAGTTCTATAACAGCCAATTGAAGTTTGATTGGGAAGCTGGCGATTTCGATGTGATGATCGGAACCAATTCTCACGATGTGAAAACAACGAGAATTACCTGGACAAAATAAAATTTAATCCAAATTAATATTAAAAAGCCTTTCAGAACTTATATCTGAAAGGCTTTTATTTTTATAAATATTTTAAGTCTGAAGCTCTTTGATAAATCAAAATTGTCAGCTTGAGGCTCTTGAAGACTTTATAAATAATTTATTCCTTAATAATTTTTGTAGTCAAAATTCTCATACCTTCTTTTTTAAGATTGAGAATATAAGTTCCAGTTTTTAGCATGGAAACATCAACTGATTGATTAACATCGGAAACCAAAGCCTGATGAACAATCTTTCCTGATAAATCAACAACTTCTGCAGAAATATTTTTCTCATTAAGGTTTTTGATAAAAATTATATTTTTTGCAGGATTAGGTGTTACAAGAATTTGATTTTTATTAAGGTCGGAAACTGCCAGGTTATTGGTTTTTATTTTAAAAATCTTCCCGTTAGATGCAGCAATGTAGAGTTGTTTGTCATTATCTTCCCCGAATGTGGTAAACATATTTCCAGAAAAAGCGGATGTCCAGATAATGGTTGTGTTATCAAGAATGCCGATTTGAGTTGAACAATAATCTGCAAAAAGATACTTGCCAATCAGGTCTGTGTAGAGATTTCCTCTGTAAACGTATCCGCCCGTAATGGAACATTTTCCACCAGAATGATCATATTGCACAATCGGAAAAGTCATTGTAGAAGCACTGGCGCAACCGGCTGTATTATAGGTGTTGTTTCCTTCGTAGCATCTCCAGCCGTAGTTTACAGCAGGCGTTGTTGCGGGAACTTTATTTATTTCTTCAATCAAATTTTGACCTACGTCTGCAATCCAGATATTGTTCGTAGTTCTGTCAAAAGAATATTTCCAGCCGTTTCTAAGTCCGTACGACCAGATTTCATCCGCACCATCTATACCAACAAAGGGATTGGTCGGAGGAATATTGTAAGCATTGTCAGAATTAACATCGATTCTCAATAGTTTTCCCAATAGAGAATTTTTGTTTTGTGCATTGTTATCAGTATCGCCGGCACCTCCGCCATCACCAGTAGAGATGTAAAGGTAACCATCCGCACCGAAATGAATACTTCCTCCATTGTGATTGGTATTATTTTTTGGAATGGATACCATCACTTTTTCAGTGGTCACATCCGCCGTGTTTGGGTTGCTGGAATTGGCTGTAAATCTGGAAACCGTAATGGTTCTGCCAGCTCTATTGTAATAAACATAGAAATAACGATTGTTGGCAAAGTCTGGGTGGAAAGCCAAGCCCAATAAGCCCATTTCTCCGCTGAAATTGACTCGGTCTGTGATATTAAGAAAATTAGTGGTTTCAAAGGTTCCGTTGGTGTTCAAAATTCTGATGGTTCCGGATTGTTGGACAACAAAAAGTCTGTTGTCATTGGTTGGCGAAGCGATAATTTCTACAGGATTGGAGGCGGTTGCAAACTCTTCAAGAGAAATTTGTTGAGATTGGACTTCCGAAGCAAAAGCCAAGGAAAGAAGAAGTAAGATTTTTTTCATAACTGATTATTTTAGAATTGGTTATTTAAATTATCAAAATTAATACCTAATTTAATTATTTTTATTTAATCTTTAAAATTCATCAATTTTTATCAGATTTTTATTAAAAAAATAAGATATATTATTTGTAAATAGCCAATGTCCGCATATTTCTCATTTTCAAATTCTTATTTCCACTATAAATCATTATATTTGCCGACTAAAATTATATATATCGTAAGAAAATGCAAGGAAAAGGACTCGTTACACTAGTTGCCATCGTTCTTGGATTGATTTGTCTCAATGAGCTTCTGCCTTCTTTCTATGCCAATAAAATAGAAAAAGAAGCAAGAGCTGTTGCAGGTGAGAATCAGTTGAAATACCAAGCCGAACTCGACAGACTTTCTAAAGACACGCTTAATTTAGGTTTTACAAAACTGGATTATGCTTCGGCTAGACAGAAAGAAATGAAACTCGGATTGGATCTTAAAGGTGGTATCAACGTATTGCTAGAGATCAACCAAAGAGATTTGGTTAACGATCTTAGTAATTATTCTACAAATGCTACTTTAATAGAAGCACTTAACAGAACCGACAAAGCTCAGAAAAACTCAAGTAAACAATACATCGAGGATTTCTTCACCCAGTTCGAAGCTGTTAACAAAGAAAAGGGAACCAACCTAAAACTTGCAGATCCTGAGATCTTCGGTAATACTAATCTTTCTGAGATTAAGTTCAATACACCAGATGAGCAGGTCAAAAATATCGTAAGAAAAAAAATCGATGCGTCTGTTGGAACAGCTTATGAAGTTCTTAGAACACGTATCGACAAAATGGGTGTTACGCAGCCAAACGTTCAGAGAGTTCCTGGAACTGGAAGAATCTTGGTGGAAATGCCTGGTATCAAAGATATCGAAAGAGTTAAAAAAATGTTGGCGACTTCTGCGAAACTTCAGTTTTGGGAAGTACAGTTAATGCAGGAAGTTGTTCCTTATTTCTCTCAGTTGGATCAATTGGTTAAAGCTAAAGGAGACTCTATCGGTGTTGCAAAAACTACGAATTTGATGAACTTGATTCAATTGAATTCTACACCTGGAAATGCTGTTGCAAACGTAAAATTGTCTGATACTGCAGTTGTAAATAAATTACTTAATAGTGATGCGGCAATCAAAGCAAGACCTATTAACTTGAAATACACCCAGTTTATGTGGGGTTACAAGCCTGAGAATAATACTTCTAACAGCCTTGTATTATACGCTATCCGTGGAAATATCACTCAGAAAGCACCAGTTGACGGTGCTGTAGAATCTGCAAATATCAACTATGACCAATTGGGTCGTATCGTGGTAGATATGCAGATGGATTCTCAGGGAGCTCGTGATTGGAAAACAATGACGGAAAAAAACAAAGGTAAAGTAGTTGCTGTAACTTTGGATAACAGAGTGTACACAGCGCCTTCTGTAAATGAAGTGATTCCTAACGGTAGAACTCAGATTTCCGGAAACTTTACTCAGGAAGAAGCTAAAGATTTGGTAGACGTTCTTGGTGCTGGAAAATTGCCTGCAGGTGCAAAAATTGTACAGGCAGACGTTGTAGGTCCATCTCTTGGCGCGGAGTCTATCAATGATGGTATTATGTCATTCCTTATTGCATTTGCTATTATCATTGTTTACATCATTTTCTATTACGGTGGAGCAGGTGTGTATGCAGTTATTGCAATGACCATTAACTTGTTCTACATCTTCGGAATTATGGATTCTGTGGATGCTACTCTTACACTTCCTGGTATTGCGGGTATCGTATTATCTATGGCGATGGCGGTAGATGCGAACGTAATTATCTATGAAAGAACCAAAGAAGAATTGTTCCTTGGAAAAGGAATTATGGAGGCTTATAAAGATGGTTTCAAACATGCGATTTCTGCGATTATTGATGGTCACGCAACGACTTTCATTACAGCATTGATTCTTTATATCTTCGGAACTGGACCGATTAAAGGTTTTGCAGTAACGTTGATGATTGGATTGGTAATGACATTGTTTACTTCGGTATTGTTATCGAGAGTGATGATTTTCAGCAGACTGGAAAAAGGAAAAACGCTTTCTGTTTGGACTGCACCTACCAAAAATCTTTTCAGAAATACTTGGTTAGATTTTATCGGAAAAAGAAAATGGTCTTACATCGTATCAGGTATATTAATGGTAATCGCCATTGCATCTATTGCAATCAACGGTTTCAAATATGGTATTGATTTCACAGGTGGACGTAACTTTGTAGTGAGATTCGAAAAACCGGTTGATGCAGAAAAAATTGAAGCTAGTATCGGCAAATTGATGGTAACTGCGGATGGTCAGAATAATATCGTAGAAGCTAAAACATTTGGTAACTCTTCTCAATTGAAAATCACAACCGATTATTTAATTGATGATGAGTCATTAACAGCTGACCAGACTGTAGAACAAAAAATATACGAAGGATTGAAGTCTGAATTACCAGCAGGTATGACTTTAGCAGAATTTAAGTCTGCAGATAAAGGTCACGCTGGTATTGTTTCTTCAACCAAAGTTGGACCTACAGTGGCGGATGATATCAAAACACACGGTATGTTGGCAGTAGCTGCATCATTGCTTGGTATCTTCATCTATATCTTGGTAAGATTTGACAAATGGCAGTTCTCTCTTGGAGCGGTTGCTGGTCTATTCCACGATACGGTGGTGATCTTAGGTGTTTACTCATTGTTCTACAAAGTGATGCCTTTCAATATGGAAATCAATCAGGATTTCATTGCAGCGATTTTGACGGTAATTGGTTACTCAATTAATGATACCGTAATTATCTTTGACAGAATTAGAGAATATCTTCGTGAGAAAAAAGCATTGACTTTGGCTGGATTGTTTGATGATTCAATTTCTAGTACAATCGGTCGAACGTTCAACACGTCTTTCACTACGATCTTGGTAATCTTGGCGATTTTCATCTTCGGTGGAGATAACCTAAGAGGATTTATGTTCTGTCTATTGATTGGTATTGGATTTGGTACTTATTCATCCATCTTCATTGCATCGGCCACGGCTTATGACTTCCTAAAAGGAAAGAAGAAAGAAGATAAAGTAACAGGGAAATCTTCCATCAGCAATGCTGAAATAGTGAATTAATTTTCTTAAAATATATAATGAAAAGCTCTCAATCACTTGAGAGCTTTTTTTGTGCTTTCACTCAAACTTTAAATATATTTTAAAAAAGCATTTTTGTCATTCTGAAGGAATCTATGCAAAGTGAATCAACGCAATGAATTATCTGCTATGTCTAGATTCCTCTGGAATGACAAACTAAGTGTTCTACCAATAGAAATCAAAAAATCCTGCAGCCCAAAGCTCTACATGATAAAAATTGAACCAACTCATTTGTATAATATTGAATTGGAATTATTGCTTTGTAAGTGTCCAGGTGCCTTGTTGGTCTTTATCTTTCCAAGTACCCTTTTTGTCTTTTAAGTTACCATATAATGTAAAACTCAATGTGTCGGACATCACAGGTTGTAATGTGCCATCGTCATAGACATAGCTGGCCAGATCTACTTCTGTACGACCTAAAGAGCCAGTGATATTACCACTTTTAGAAACTTCAATGGTCAATGTTCCTACTTGAGCGCCGTTGTAAGTCCCTACCCATTTTCCCATAAAGGGTGAGGTATGGTTTTCTTCTTCTTTCTGTTTCCAATAATTGTCTGAGATTTGGTCGCAGGATGTGATGGCGAAAAATAAGGCTAAAATTAGCATGATTTTGATTTTCATTGGTGGTTAAGTATTTTTAAAGAAACAAATTAAAGATATAGTATTTTTTTGTTCCAATATGAGTCCATATTTATTTTTTTCTCTTCTGGTATTGAGTATATCGAAAAATATCTTTTGCAAGTCCTTTTGATAGATTGTCTGCCCAAATTATAATGTTATTACCATACATTGAAGGAACAATCGCTTCATTATTTAGCTATTGATTTATGTAATTAGACTTAAAATTATCAGATATTTAATTTAAATTTTTTTTCTAAAAATAGCAATTCTAAGATTTTTAAATAGAATTGTAATTTCAAAAAAATATTATCTTCGCAGACATGAAAACAAACCAAAAATCAGCAGCTATAGGATTTATATTTATCACTTTGTTGATCGATATTACAGGTTGGGGGATTATCATTCCCGTGGTACCGAAACTGATAGAAGAACTGATCCACGCAGACATCAGTGAGGCTGCCAAATATGGTGGTTGGTTGAGTTTTGCTTATGCTTTCATACAATTCGTTTTTTCGCCTTTGGTTGGTAATCTGAGTGATAAATACGGTAGAAGACCAGTGATTTTGTTGTCGCTTTTTGGGTTTTCTATAGACTATATTTTTCTGGCGTTGGCGCCAAGTATCTGGTGGCTTTTCGTAGGTAGAATCATTGCCGGAATCACCGGAGCGAGTGTCACGACTGCGAGTGCCTACATTGCCGATATCTCTACAGATGAAGATCGTGCGAAGAATTTTGGATTGATTGGGGCAGCTTTTGGCTTAGGCTTTATCATCGGTCCTGTATTAGGTGGTGTTTTGGGACATTATGGAGCGAGAGTTCCGTTCTATGCAGCAGCGGTTTTGTGTATGATCAATTTTATTTACGGTTATTTTATCCTGCCGGAAAGTCTTAGCAAGGAAAACCGAAGAGAGTTCAGTTGGAAAAGAGCGAACCCGATCGGGTCTTTCAAATTCCTAAGAAAACACCCTGAAATCTCAGCGCTCACCACTGCTTTGATTTTGATTTATATTGGCGGACACGCCGTACAAAGTAACTGGAGTTTCTACACGATGTACAGATTTAGCTGGGATGAAAGAATGGTAGGAATTTCGCTGGGTGTTGTTGGTCTTTTGGTTGGATTGGTGCAAGGTGTTCTGATCCGATGGATCAATCCTAAAATAGGTGATCAGAAAAGTATCTTTTATGGACTGATGCTGTATGCTGCGGGAATGCTGCTTTACGCTTTTGCAACAGAAGGTTGGATGATGTTGGTTTTCACAATTCCTTATTGTTTAGGTGGGATTTGTGGTCCTGCGTTGCAGTCCATCATTACCAAGAATATTCCGTCCAACGAGCAGGGCGAACTACAAGGTGCGTTAACGAGTCTAATGAGTGCAACTTCTATCATCGGTCCGCCCTTGATGACGAATCTATTTTATTATTTCACACACAAAGATGCACCGTTTTTGTTTCCGGGAGCGCCATTTTTCTTGGCATTCTTGCTATTTGCAGTAAGTATTTATTTTGTTTATATAAGCTTTAAAAAGGACAAAATTTAGTTACTAATAAAACCACATAGACACATAGGGATTTTTAAACTTAGTTTTTATCTTAAACACAAAACTATGTGTCTATGTGGTTCAGAATTTTCCAGAATAATTAAAATAATCCGCTGAATCTGTCAGATTGGCAAGGGTGTTAATCTAAGATTTCGGAACGTAAGTATAAACGTTGTAAGGGATAATTTTTTCTGCTGTTTTTTTAGCAATCAAACTTCCTAAAAGAATCGGGAAGAATAATTCGTAACCGTTGGGAACCAAACAGCAAGTGAGAATCAAGGCGGTGAAAGGTGCGTAAATAGCTGCTGATAGAGTAGCAGCAATACCAATCAGAACGAAATTAATATAAATCAAAGAGGTTCCAAAAAAGTTGTTGCAAACAATTGCAAATGCCAAACCCAAATAAGCACCCGCCACAATGCTTGGTGCAAAAACACCACCGTCTCCGCCTGCTCCCAGTGTTAATGATGAAGCTAATGGTTTCAACAATACCAAAGCTAAAATTAAAAGTACAGAATAACTTTGGGGATGAGAAATCAATTCATTCAACGAATGATAACTGTCGCCGTAAAGGAAAGGAAAAAGGCAAATCAAAATCCCAACTGATAGAGTACCAAGATTCACTTTTATAAAATTGTTATGGATTCCGGAGAAAAAATCTTTCATTTTAATTACTAATAAGGTAAAATAAACTGAGAGAGTGCCACACAATAAACTTAGAATTATCATAAAAGGAACAGCCATCCAGTTCCAATGCGTTACCGGAAAATTAATCAACGGTTTTGAAGGAAAAAAGTAAAGAAACATCCAAGAAATTAAAGCTGCAGAAACACAACTGATGAATAAGGTTTTATTGATTTTTCTCGCAATTACTTCCAAAGCGAAAAGGCAACCAACCAAAGGATTCCCAAAAAGGACAGCCACTCCGGCAACTACTCCGGCACAAATCAATTCCAATTTGTAAACATTAGCAGCAAACTGTTTCTCGTAAACCGAATTCCCAACTGTAGCTGTCGCAACCACTGTAGAAACCTCAATCCCTGTAGAACCTCCGAAAATAACCGTCAAAAATCCATTGAAATAATGGGACGGAATCTTGAAAAAAGGCAAATGGTCTTTTCTCTGATCCACAGTTTTATAAATCTCTGTAATACCTTTATTCTTTCGATTTTTGAAAAGATATTTCCTCAAAAAGTAAATCGCAGTTATCCCAATCGTTGGCAAAATGATGAATAAAAAAGCATTGTTCTTTTCTACAAATTCAAATAAATGTTCCTGACAAAACTCTGTAATTTTTTTGAGTGTCAGTCCTAAAATGGATGCGATAATCCCGATGAATAATGATGAAATAATTAATTTGAAATAATTGTGCGCTTGTACTTTCTGTCTTTTCATTTTTCCTATCTCTTAGAGATCACAAATTTACGTCAAAATTATTTGTTAGTCTTTTTATGGGATGAGATTAATTTCTAAGCTATTTTTAAGTAAAAATTAATAAAATTCTCTGTATCAATTCTCTAAATGTTTCTTAATTTTGTCAAATGGAATTGAGTATTGGAGAAATGCTGATGATTGCTCTGGCAATTGTTGTTTTGTTCGGACCAGATAAATTACCCGAGATTGCCAGAGGTCTTGGCGAAGGCGTCCGTAAAATGCGCGGTGCGGTAGATGATATCAAAACCGAGATTATGAAGGAGGCAGATAACCCTGTTTCCGAAATCAAAAAAGAAATCGAGAAAGTGAAGCAGTCTGCACAGGAATTCAACCCTTTGGGAGATAAGAAATTAGAATCTTTTGCTCAGCAGGAAACACCTAAAGTAGATCTTTCCGAAGACGATTCTCACGAAGGTCCCGTAAGCCGATAATCTATGGACGAACTGATTTCTCTTGACCAACAATTACTTGTATTTCTCAATGGATTGGGAAGTTCCACATTTGACCCGTTTTGGCTTTTGGTTACAGGAAAATGGTTTTGGATACCGTTTTATGTGATTTTACTTTACCTTGTTTACAAAGCAGTTCCGCGCAAGAAATTGATTTTCGTATTGATTTTTATCGCTATTGGCGTTACTATTTCCGATCAATTGGCGAGTGTTTTCAAACACGGCGTCGAAAGATTACGACCTTGTCAAGATCCTATAGTTTTGGAAAAAATGAGGTTCGTGATTTGTGGTGGGAAATATGGTTTCTATTCTGCGCACGCATCCAGTGTGTTTTTCCTGTTTAGCTTTCTGTCTATTTTGATTGGCAAACAGTATAAATATCTGACCGTTATTTTACTGTTTTGGGCGATTTTGGTTTCTTACAGCAGGATTTACGTTGGTGTACATTACCCGATGGATGTAGCTTTTGGTGCGGTAGTCGGCTTTTTGCTCGGCGGTTTTTTAGCGAATCTTACGAAGAAGGTTATTAATAAGAAATTAGAAATTAGAAATTAGAAATTAATTTTGCTAACATCTAACATCTAACATCTAACATCTAACATCTAACATCTAACATCTCTAACCTCTAATCATTATGATAAGGTTTCCCTTGCAAAATCGTAGCTGCGCGATAAATCTGCTCCACAAAAAATAAGCGAATCATCTGATGTGTAAAAGTCATTTTGGATAACGAGATTTTCTCATTAGAACGCTGATAGATTTCCTCTGAAAAACCATAAGCACCGCCAATCAGGATATTCACTTTTTTCACGGAACTTCCCATCCAGAAATCAATCTTTTCAGAAAATTCCCGACTTGTGAATTGTTTCCCTTTTTCGTCCAGAAGAATGACCAAATCAGAAGAATCAATTTGGTTTTGGAACAATTTGGCTTCTTCTTTTTTCAGTTGATCAGGACTCAAGTTTTTAGCATTCTTCACATCCGGAATTTCCACTAATTCGAAGTTCCAATGTTTCGGGATTCTGGGCAGATAATATTTGATAAGAGACACAATTTCTTTATCATCCGTTTTCCCGATGCAGAGTAAATTAATACGCATTTAGTATATTTGTGGTGCAAAGATAAATGAATGGTTAAAAAATTACAGCGTTTTTTCCTCAAAATCAAGAACTTTTTCGATGGGATTCATATTCCGGTTTTAGGGATTTCTCTTTGGAAAATGTTGACAATTTACACAGATGCGATTTTCAAAAACCCTTTGGGAAGACAAGCTGCCAGCATTTCGTGGAATTTTTTCCTCAGTCTTTTCCCAATGATTCTCTTTTTTTTGTCTGTGCTGCCATTTATGCCACATTACGACAAGCTTCAGTTTTATATTTTTGAGGTTTTGATGCCACGGGTTTTCCCTTCTCATATGCAGAGTGATGTGACAGGTTACATTCAGGAGAACATCATCCCGAATATGAAATCCATTAGTAATTTGACGATTTTATTGTCTTTCGTTTTTGCTACGAACGGCTGTTTTACCTTGATTGGAGGATTCAATAGAAATACAGAATTGCAACGAGGTTTTGTAAAAGAATATGCTTTGGCGATGTTGGTTACGATTTGTTTTTTGACATTAGTCTGTCTTTCAATTTTCGGAATCTATTACAGCGAGGTTGTTCTGAAGCTTTATACACCTACTTATGATATTGGTTGGTTTACTAAAAACTTAACCAAGATTATAGGATTTATATCTTTTCCATTATTTTATTTTATTCTGCTCACACTCTTTTATTGGGTTGGATGTCTTAAAATTACAAGATTAAGAGAAGCTGTTCCTGGTGCTATTTTAACGACGATTCTTTTCGTATTATTGACTTATTTCTTCGCCATTTATGTATCGAATATTGCAAGATATAACGTCCTTTACGGTTCCATTGGTTCCATTATTTTGGTAATGGTTTGGGTGAATGTCAACGTGTTTCTTGTCTTGATGGGCAATGAGCTTAATCTAGCTATCAAAAAAGTTAAATTAGAAAAATTGGTTCGGGAAGAAATGTATTTGTAATCAGTTTATTGAATTGGATATTTAATTATATTTACAATAAGTAATTTACCAACACCAAAATACATAAACAATGGCAAAAGGTCAAGACGCTAAAAAAGCCGTAAAAAAAGAACCGCAGAAAACGGCAAAAGAAAAGAAGGAAGCTAAAAGAGAAAAGAAAAATGCTTCTAAAAAAGATTGAAAACTACAATCTCTCAATTAATCATTGAGAGATTTTTTTATTGAGTTTCAATATAAAATATCCCGTAATTCCAGACAAAACCGAAGCAATTAAAATACTGATTTTGGAAATATCCTGAATTTCGATTTCACTTGGGAATGCTAAAAGCGAGACAAAAATCGACATTGTAAAACCTATTCCGGCCAAAAATCCAACACCAATCATTTCTTTCCAGGCAGAAAAAGCAGGAAGTTCTGCCCATTTTAATTTGATAGCTATAAAGGAAAATAAATTAATTCCTAAAACCTTTCCGATAAACAATCCTCCAATAATTCCCAAACTCAAAGGATTGATGAAACCTTCAAATATTTCTTTCTGAAAAGTAATATTTGTGTTAGCCAAAGCAAACAATGGCATTATAACAAAACTTACAGGAATGTGAAGCTTTTGTTCCAATTTCTCTAATGGAGAAATCTCAGTTTCAGAAAGATTAGTCGGAATTGTAAATGCCAGGATAACACCTGCAATTGTTGCGTGAATCCCGGAATGGTGCATAAAGTACCAAAGAAATAACCCCGGAATGATGTAAAAGAAAAGTCTATTCACTCCACTTTTATTTAGAATAATCAGTAAGGCAGTAATGCCACCGCAAATTCCCAATGAAATCCAATCAATAGAATCTGTGTAAAATAAAGCAATTACGATAATTGCTCCCAAATCATCTACAATCGCCAATGCACTCAGAAAAATTTTCAGAGAATTGGGAACGCTTTTTCCAAGCAGAGAAATGATGGCTAAAGAAAACGCAATGTCTGTCGCCATCGGGATTGCCCAACCATTTTTGTAATCTGTATTATGATTAAAACCAAAATAAATAATTGCCGGAATCAACATTCCGCCAAGTGCAGCGAAAATGGGAAGACTTGCTTTTTTGATGTCAGATAATTCGCCTTCCAGCAACTCTCTTTTGATTTCCAAACCAACCAAAAGAAAGAAAATAGCCATCAAGCCATCATTAACCCAAACAGAAACCGAATAATCCAAATGAAATAATTCTGTTCCGATTTTACTGTCCAAAACATTCTGAAAATCTGCTGATAATGAACTATTAGCAATCAACAAAGAAATCAATACAAAAATAATCAGGACGATTCCCGAACTTTTGCTGTTGTGAAAAAACTGTTGAAAATATTTGGTTAAAATCATTAAACACGCTTCACTTTAGAGACACCTTTGATGCCTTTCAGTTGTTTGAAAGTCTCTTCCAATTGGCTTTTGTTCTTCACTTCCAGATTGATGTTTCCGGTAAAAATGCCGTCGTTGGACGAGATGCTCAAACTCTTCATATCCATATTCATCGAACCACTAATAACCGCTGTGATATCGTTGATCATTCCCATTCTGTCCAAACCTTCGATTTCGATTTTAATTCTGTTTTTGAAGCTTTCTGCATTCACCCATTTCGCTTGGAGAACACGATAATCGTAGTTGGCCCTCAGGTTAATGGCGTTTGGACAGTTTTCGCTGTGTACTTTGATTCCGTCTGAAATAGTAATGAATCCGAAAATCTTATCCCCAGGAATCACCGTACAACATTTGGCGAAAGAATAATTCAGTTTTTCTTCATCTTTCCCGAAGACAATCATATCCAGATTAGAATCAACTTTCTCTACAAATTGTTCTTTGTTGGAAGTCTTTCTGAAACGTTGGAATAGATTGCTTAGAATACTTTTTCCATCAGCATATTTCTTGATGTCGCCAATATCAAAAGTCCCATTTTGGAAGCCTAGGAATAAATCCTGAGACGTTTTAAGATTCAGATGTTTCTGTAAGCCGTTGATTTCTTCGTCATTGAAATTCAGTTTTGCGTGACGCATTTTTCTTTGAAGAATCTCTTTTCCTTCAGCCGTATGTTGATTTTTTTCAGAATTAAGAATGTTCTTAATCTTCGATTTGGCTTTAGAGGTTACAACAAATTCCAGCCAGTCTGCTTTCGGCTTTTGGTTTTGAGAAGAAAGAATATCTATCTGATCGCCGTTTTGAAGAACATAACTGATTGGAACTAATTTTCCATTGATCTTCGCACCAAGACATTTTGTTCCCAAATCCGAGTGCACAGAAAATGCGAAATCCAAAGCTGTTGCGCCAGTGGGAAGAATCTTAATTTCTCCTTTTGGCGTGAAAACGAAAACTTCTTTAGAATAGAGATTTAATTTAATATTATCAAGAAGCTCTGATGTAGAAAGATTTTGCTGTTGTTCCAAAACATCACGAATCTCAGAAACCCAATTTTCGAATCGTTGGTCATCTGTGTTTTTTCTGTAACCTTCTTTGTATTTGTAATGCGCAGCAACTCCTTTTTCAGCGATTTCGTTCATTCTTTCCGAACGGATTTGAACTTCGATCCATTTCTTATCCGGACCCATTACCGTAAGATGGAGACTTTCATAACCTGTTGATCTCGGTTGTGAAATCCAGTCACGCATTCGCGAAGGATTACTTTGGTAAAGGTCTGTTACGATAGAGTAGATTTTCCAAGCCAGAAATTTCTCATTTCTAGGATCGGATTTATAAATAATTCTGATGGCATAATTATCATAAACTTCCTCAAAAGTCACATTCTGCTTCTGCATTTTACGATAAATGGAGCTTATTGCTTTTGCGCGCCCTTTTATCGTGAAATTCAGGTTTTCTTCTTTCAGTTGTTCAGAAACTTCTTTGGTGAACTCTTCTACATATTTTTCACGGCCTTCCTTTGCCGTTTCCAATTTGGCAAGAATCTCATTGTAAACGTCTGGATTATTGTATTTTAAAGACAAGTCTTCCAACTCAGATTTGATGGAATAAAGCCCAAATCTGTGAGCCAAAGGCGCATAAATATAAGACGTTTCTGCAGCAATTTTTTTCTGTTTGATAGGATGCATACTTTCCAGCGTTCTCATATTGTGCAATCTATCTGCAATTTTGATGAGAATCACACGGAAATCTTCCGAAAGTGTCAATAATAATTTTCTGTAATTTTCTGATTGAACCGAGATATTCTGCTGATTCATTACAGAAATCTTAGTCAAACCATTTACGATGTCCGCAATAGTTTCTCCGAAGATTTTTTTCAAATCTTCATAAGTATATTCTGAATCCTCAATCACATCGTGAAGCAATGCACAGGCGATACTGGTTGCTCCTAAACCAACTTCATTAGCAACAATTTTCGCCACTTCTATCGGATGATAGATGTAAGGCTCACCTGTTTTTCTCCGCTGATCTTTGTGCGCATCCAAAGCGAGATCAAATGCTTTCCTGATAAGCTTGTTGTTTTCCTCATCCAACGTTCTGTAGGTGTTGGAAATGAGGTCTTTATATCGAGCAAGGATTTCCTTGTTTTCTTTCTCTAAGTCGTAGTTCATCATACAATGTTAACTATAACGAATATAAGAAAATTAATACAAATTATCAAGTTATCTTTGCTGTGGTTTTTTATAAAAGGTTGATTTTATGAAGGAAAAATATCAACAGATATTTATAACATTTTACAGATATTTGATTCCGTTTTATACTGTTTTTTTACTGTATCTGATGTTTTTCGGATTTGGAAGAAGTCAATATGACATTAATATTGTAAGATTGTTGCCAATGGTTTCGACCTTTAATTTTGTCAAAGAAACTATTATATGGAAAACGATTATCATCAATGTTTTTGGAAATATTTTGATGTTTGTTCCGTTTGGTTTTCTCGGAACTGTTTTTCCAAAACTTAATAATTTCCGACTATTAATTTTAGATTTCCTCTTTGTGATTATTCTTATAGAAAGTCTTCAATACTTCACAAGATTAGGTGTTTTTGATATTGATGATGTGATTCTCAATACAGTTGGTGTTGCAATCGGTTTTTGGATATATCAGTTGTTTTACAAATAATTTAATTCTCGCTGATTTTTTTTGATTTAACTGATTATAAAATTAAATCTGCTTTGTCTGAAAAATCTGCAGGAAAACTTATTAGCACAAAACTTATTGGTAAGGATTTTTAGTATGAACTTCCATCCATCTCGCTGGTTCTTTGATGTTATTCCAGCCAAATTTTTTATAAAGTTCGTGCGCATCGGCAGTTAAAAGCATCCACCTTCTCAAGCCTTGTAATTCCGGATGAGTCATAATGTTTTCCATTAATAATTTTGACAAACCCAACCCACGAAATTCATCCAAAATAAACACATCGCCCAAATAAGCAATCGTGGTAAAATCTGTAATCACTTTTGCAAATCCGACTTGTTTATCATTATAAAAAACACCAAAACAAAAAGAATTGGCAACAGATTTTTCAACAATCTCTTTGGGAATGCCTTTTGCCCAATAGGATTCTTCGGATAAATATTGGTGAATGGTTTCTATGTCCATTTTGGATTTATCAGTAGAAATATAGAAGTCTTGTTGGTTGTACATTGTTATGAATTTAATTCTTTAGCTCTATTTTCAGCAGCTAAAATTCCTTTTTGTAAGATGGATTTTAATTGGTTTTCTTCGAAAGTTTTAAGTGCAGCTTCCGTTGTTCCGCCTTTGGATGCGACATCTTTTATTAATTCTTCCAAAGATTTATCCGAATTGTTGATGAGATGATAAGCACCCAACATTGTTTGTTTTACAAATAATTTCGAAAGGTTTTCATCGATTCCCATTTCTGTTCCTGCTTTGATCATTGCATCAATAATGTAGTAGAAGTATGCTGGTCCACTCCCGGAAAGTGCCGTTACGCCATCCAAAAGTTTTTCATCTTCCAAATAAACAGAACGTCCGGTGGAATTCAATAATCGTTCGATATTCATCAATTCTGAGAAGGAAATTCCGTCTGCTGCTGTATAACCGGTAATTCCCATTCCGAGAAGAGTAGGAGAATTGGGCATTGCTCGAACCACGAATTTGTGATTCAAAAATTTCTGAATTTTCTCAATAGAAATTCCAGCCATTATTGATAACACCAAAGATTTTTCTGGAATTTTAAAAGCCAGATTTTCTGCAACGAAAGCAAAATCCTGTGGCTTTACAGCAATGATAATCAAGTCAGCTTCTAGGGTTTTAACTTCATCAAAAGATGAAATATCAGAATCTGGAAAAACCGATTTTATCTTCTCTTTTTTATTTTGACTTCTTGTTATGAGATGCAGATTTTGCGATTTTATCAATTCATATTTCAAAAATGATTTTGAAAATGACAAACCCATATTTCCTGCTCCTAAAACTGCAATTTTCATTTGGTGTTTAAATTAATTATTTAGCAATTATTTCCACCAACATCGCAGGAGTCGCCTTCACTGATAATGTTGATTTTAGAATCAGATTCAGAAAAGCTTTTTTCCAAAACTTCCGAGAACAGATGCGTTGGTTGTGCTCCGGAAATCGCATACTTTCTGTCAAAAACAAAGAACGGAACACTGTTGATTCCAAGTGATGCGGCTTCTTCAATATCGTTATTTACCAATTCGGTTAATTCTGGAGATTGAACAGCATTTTTAATTTCATTTTTTGTAAAACCTAACTTTTCTCCGATTTCTGAAAGGACTTCAACATCATCAATATTTTGTCCAAGGATAAAATAAGCTTCGAACAGAAGTTCTTCCATTTCGTTGGTTTTACCTTTTTCTTTTGCCAGTTGAACCAACATTTGACTTTTGAAAGAATTAGAAACTTTTACTTCATCAAAATTAAAATCAATTCCTGCATTTTTTCCTATCTGGATAAGATTTTCGTGCATTTTGATTGTCTCTTGTAAGGAGTGGCCTTTGATATCAGACAAATATTCATAATGATTTCTGCTAAGGTCGGTTTTCATTTTTGGATCCAATTGGAAAGAATGCCAATTAACCTCAATCTTATCATTTTGAGCAAAATTCTGAAGTGCTTTTTCAAAATTTTTCTTTCCAATAAAACAAAACGGACAACGTGTGTCGCTCCAAATATCTACTTTCATTTTTTTAATTTTATATTATATTGACTTCCCGTTCCAATTCAATTCCGAATTTCTCTTTTACTGAATCAATAATTATCGTCGAGAAATCAAAAATCTCTTTTCCGGTTGCATTTCCAGTGGCGTTGATGATGACCAAAGCCTGCAATTGGTTGGATGCTACATTGCCGATTTGTTTGCCTTTCCAGCCAGCTTGCTCTATTAACCAACCAGCGGGAACTTTAACAAAATCACCATTCGGATAGCCTGGGATATTTTCAAATTGTTGTTTTAAAGCTTCAAATTGTGAAAGCGAAATTGTTGGATTTTTGAAGAAACTCCCGGCATTTCCAATCACTTTTGGGTCTGGCAATTTGCTTTGTCTAATGTTGATGACAGCTTTCGAAACATCCTGGATGGTTGGATTAGTGATTCCTAATTTCTCCAATTCTGACTGAATTGCGCCATATTCGACATCGATTTTATGGTTGTGTCTTGTTAATCTGAAAGTCACTTCCAAAATCACATATCGACCTTTTCCTTCCTGCTTGAAAATCGAATCTCTGTAACCAAATTTACACTGATCTGAGTTCAAAGTTTCAATTTCAAAATTATCCAGATTCAGAACTTTGCAACTTCCGAAAACATCTTTTATTTCCGTTCCGTAAGCACCAATATTCTGCATTGGGGAAGTTCCGACGTTTCCGGGAATTAATGATAAATTTTCTAATCCGCCATAATTTTTCTCCAAACAAAACATCACAAACTGATGCCAGTTTTCACCCGCTTTTGCTGTAACAAGAATTTGATTGTCGTCGATAATTTCTTCGCAGATTCCCTTCAGATTTAACCGAATAGCTAATCCTTCAAAATCTTTCGTGAACAAAATATTGCTCCCACCGCCAAGGAAAAGGAGTGGGAGAGTTTTTGTGTTTGAGAGTTTGAGCGTTTCTATAAGTTCTTCTACAGAATTGACTTCTGCAAAATATCTGGCTGAAACATCGACTCCGAAAGTATTGAAAGACTTTAAGGAAACGTTTTCTTGAATTGACATTAATATTTTTTAAGAAGATTATCGAGATTATTTTTAAGCTTCTCAATTTGCTTATAACCTTCGGAATTTTCAGGAACATTAATCAATTCGTATTCTTTTTCAGTCGTCGTAATTCGGTAAATATGGTCTGGACCATCATAATATCCACGTGCTTTTCCACTTTGTGTTTTTTCCAAAAGAGAAATATTAATATCAGAAACTATTTTGTCCCAATCTTTCTTGTCTATTTTTTTCTTGAAAACCGGATAATCTTCAAACCTTCCGCCAGTTTTGTTGGATTCCAAAGAATCTTTCGTCGCGTTGATGAAAGTTCTGCCGCCTCTTCCAGCGGTATGTGTGTAAGAAACGGATGTGATAGTTGTATTCTGAGCCGCAGTTTTACAATTCAATAAGAAAAGTGAAAGCGCTGAAAGTATAAATCCAATTTTAATTATTTTCATCATTTCAAAATTTTAATTAAGCAAATTCTGTATTGTATTTTTCAATCGCATCTTTTAGAATCTCAACACTTCTTCTAAGGTCTTCTTGTTTCAAAACGTACGCAATTCTTACTTGTTTTTTTCCTAATTCCGGATTGCTGTAAAAACCGCCCATTGGCGCAACCATTACAGTCTCGTTGTTGTTAGAATAACTTTCCAAAAGCCATTGTGCAAATTTTTCTGTATCATCTACAGGCAATTCAACACCGCAATAGAACGCACCTTTTGGCTTTGGACAGATCACTCCAGGAATCTCATTCAATAATCTTACCAAAAGATCTCTTCTTTCTGTGTATTCTTCTCTGACTTTGGCGATATATTCTGCATCATTTTTATGAGCAGCAGTCGCCGCAATTTGACCCAAAAGAACTGGACTCAATCTTGCCTGAGCAAAAAGAATTGCTGCATCGTGAATTTTTTTGGAACGCGTAATCAAGCATCCAATTCTCGCACCGCACATTGAGTATCTTTTTGATTCTGAATCGATAACGATAACATTGTCTGCGACTTCCGGAAACTCAAACATAGAGATTTGTTTTTCTCCGTCGTAAACATATTCTCTGTAAACTTCGTCCGAAATAATAACAATATCGTGTTTTTTTGCAATCTCAGCCAGTTTCTGAAGTTCTTCTCTGGAATATAGATAACCTGTTGGATTTCCAGGATTACAAACAACAATAGCTCTGGTTTTATCGGTGATTTTTTTCTCAAATTCTTCAATTGAAGGTAACGCGAATCCAGTATCAATGGTTGATGGAACCGCTACTACATTGATATTGAATGTTCCGGCAAATCCATTATAATTGGCATAATAAGGCTCTGGAATAATAATTTCGTCGCCGTCATCACAAAGAGTAGAAATAGCGAAATTAAGAGCTTCAGAACCGCCGTTGGTAACGATAAAGTTATCTGTTGTAAGGTCATTGAATCCTAAAGAGTGATAATAATCTCTAAGCGCAATTCTGTAATCCAGATTACCTTCTGAAAGAGCATATTCCAAAACTTTTAAGTCAATATTTTTTACAGCATCCAAAGCCGTTTGTGGCGTTTCTATGTCTGGCTGACCAATGTTCAGGTGATATACTTTGATTCCTTTTTGTTTTGCTGCGGTTGCAAATGGAACTAATTTTCTAACAGGTGATGCAGGCATATGCTGCGCTCTTTGCGATATTTTCGGCATTATTTTTAAACTTTGAAGTACAAAAATAAGCTTTAATTTTTCAACAAAAAAATTAGTATTTTTGATTTAGAATAATTGGATTTTATATCATCGCAAAGGCACAAAAATTTATAAATGATTCTATATTTAAGTCGCTAATTTTTCCAATAATGTGAACATAATTTTAGCTTTGCGATAAACTTTAAATAAGTAATTGTATGCAGATTTTTGTTGATACCATAGAAGAGTATATTTCCCAGATTCCTGAGGAAAGAAGAGATGCTTTTAGAAAGCTTTTGGAAACCGTGGATAGCAATCTTCCGAAAGGTTTTCAGCAGACGATGCAATACGGAATGGTTACTTGGTGTGTGCCTTTGGAAACTTATCCTGCAGGTTATCATTGTGCAAAAAATACGCCTTTGCCCTTCATAAGTGTGGCTTCGCAAAAGAACTTTATCGCTTTTTACAATATGGGAATTTATGCTGACCAAAAGATTTTAGATTGGTTTGTGAATGAGTTTCCAAATCATTCTAAAAAGAAATTAGATATGGGCAAATCTTGCATTAGGTTCAAAAAAGTGGAAGATATTACTTATGATTTGCTAGGTGAACTTTGTCAGAAAATATCTGTGGATGATTGGATCGCGGTTTATGAGAAGAATTATAAAAAGTAATCAGGTTTATCTTATTTTTGCACTTCTTTTTTTAACAAGCTGCAAAACTTACAACACTTCTTTTTTGGAAAACGGCGATTTACTTTTCGTACCATCTGTGGATTCTGGATTGTCTGGAGCAATTAATAATGTGACTCAGACAGAGAAAAAAACTTCTTATGACCATATCGGAATTGTTAAAAAAGAAGATCATCATCTGTATGTTCTTCATGCTGCGCCAAAAGGTGGTTCTCAAAAACAAAAACTTCAATCTTTCCTAAAAGAGCAAACCAAAGCGGGACAAAAAATTGATGTTTACCGTTTGAAATCAGAATTCCATTCGTCGATTCCGAACTCTGTTTCCAAGGCTGAAACTTTGATCGGGAAACCTTATAACTTCAATTATATTTTGGATGAAAATTCTTACTACTGCTCAGATTTTGTAGAAAGGGCTTTCCGTGATCATCAGATTTTCCAATTAGAACCAATGACTTTCATTGACCCAAAGACTGGGAAAACTAATTCGTTTTGGGAAAAATTCTACCAAGACAAAAATATCAAAGTTCCGGAAGGTGAGCTTGGCTGTAACCCCAATGGATTAGCAAGTTCGGAGAAATTATTTAAAGTTGGTAATATCGATTAATGAATTTATTTCGAAGGATTTGAAATTGAATCCTTGATTGCTTTCGCTTTTTCCTCTTCTTCTGCTTTTTGTTTTTCATACAAATCTTTGTCTTCATCATCCAAAGAAGATTCGAAATCATCGTCTTTTTGTTGATTCTTCCCTGCTTTAATGATTGGATTATCCGAAGTTCCACTCACACTGATTGGTATCCCGAAAAGTCCAAATGGCGGTAGTCCCAATCTGATTTGCAGGTCTAATTTTCCATCCAGATTAACTTTTCCTTCGAATCTCGGTCGGAAGCCTGCAACTTTGGTTTTGGTTCTTGGAATAGTGATGACATTATTTTTTATAGAAGATTTTACTACAATTTTATTGACGCTTGTGTCCGTTAATTTGTCTTTATCTGTGTCTTTGGCAATTTGATTCAGGATTTTGAAGCCTTTGAATTTAATATCTTCTAAAGTCAGATTTCCGCCACCAATCAGTGAATTCATAATGGGTTCCATCCCTTGATTGAGCAATCCGCCTAATTGATAATCCAAAGAAATTGTTCCGTAAGCAGATTTTCCGGCGCTCATCATTTCTCGGAACAACGGGATTTCTTTATAAGCTCTTTGAATATCAAAATTATCTGCCTTTAATTGAATGTCAAAACCTGCACGTTTTGTATTGATTGGTTTGTAGTAGCCAACGACTTTAGCATCCATTCCCGCCAGATTAAAACCAGTGTTGTTGAGATAAGCTTTTCCATCTTTTAAATTGACATTACCTTTGAACTGGGTCAATAGCAAATCATTATATTTGATTTTGTCTGCTTTTGCGTTTAAACTAATGTCAATATTTTTAGGTAATTCTACAACGCCTGTCATAGCCGTAGGAGAAGCAGTTTGTGTACTGGAGCTGTTGGCCAATGCTGTAAAATCTCCAATATTCAGCATTGGACTGTTGATGGAAAAGTTTCCTTTTACCGTTTGATTTCCGGTGATGTACGAGATGATATTATCCAGATAACCGTTGGCAGAAAAATGATTCAGGCCATAATTAGCTTTAAAGTTGTCAAAAGAGAGTTTTTCCTTCTCAAAAATCATTTTACCTCGGTTAATTCGTACCAGTTTTGGAAGCAGATTATATTTGATGTTTATTTTCTGAATTTCTACATAACCTCTGTTTTTCAATCGGTTATATCTGCCGGAAACGGCATCTGACTGTAATCCTGCAATGTCAAAATTTGTGTAAACACTGCCATCTACATTCAGCCCGTCCAAAGCAAACAGTTCGTAAAAAGGAGCCAGTTCCAATTTCCCTTTAGACTGAACATGGTATTTGATATTATTAAAATTCTTTAAATCTGCTTTCAGATTAAATGGCTGACCTTTAACCGTAAAAGAAACAGGCAATAGTTTTACCACCAAATCCTGCAGAGATCCATTTTTACTTTGAACAAGAGCTTCAATGCGCATATTCTCAACAGGAACCGGCGAATTAGCCGTTTTCAAATAACCGTTCTTAAGATTGATGTGAGAGTTCACAACCGGAATAATTTTCTTTTCCAAGTTTAATTTTCCTTTTGTGTTGATGTCTGCATCCAATATGCCTTTGACCACAAGGTCTTTCATCGGATAAATCTTCTCGATCTCGGACAAATCAACAAACATTTTTGCATTAGCATCCAAATCGAAGGTCTTAATTCCCCTTAAATGGATATCGCCTTTGATATAATTCTTTAAAGATTTGATGTCAATTTGTTTCAGGCTTGTTTCGATATTTTTATAATTGCTGTCTCTGGATTCCGAAGTCAATTGAAACGAAGCATAATCTATAGCTTGTGGCAAATCTTTCAATTTAAGATAACCATTTTTCAAGTTACTGGTGATATGAAACACAGGGATAGATGTAATCTCAAATGTTTTACGGGCTTTATTGAATGGACTGTAAGTTTCTTTGGTGGAAAAAATACCATTGACATTCCCTTTCAGAGAGAAGTTTCCTTTCAAAACAGTTCCTTCTAATCCCAAAGTTTTTTGCAAATCTTCCAAAACCAGATTACAATCGGTGTCAGAAACTACTTTCATTGGGTTGAATCCTTCGATATGAGAAACCGATTTGAAGTAACCATTTCCTAATTTGAATTCTGCTTTTCGAACATCAGTAATTAATTTGGTGAAATCCAGATTTGGAAAATCCAGTTTAAACATTAGATTTAGGTTTTCCAGAGGAGCTTTAGAATGATTATAGTTCAAGTAGCCATCTTTTATTTTGAGTCCAAAAGAAAAGGTAGGCATCTCTTTTTTTTCTACTATATAATTGCCGGAAAGAGATGCAATGGCAGAAACATCTCCTTTTATTTCTGTGTTTTTCAGCCAATGTTCATAGGATTTTGGAACCAAAGACAAGGCATTAGCTAAAGTGCTTTTTGCTGTTTTTAGTTTGAAATCCATATTGTATCCATTAGTCAGGAAAGCCAGTTTACCTTCAAAAGAAACAGGTAACTCATTAATTTTCAAATCATTTTTCCTGAACTGAAACGCCAGATTATCTGTATTAATATTGGTAATAAGATTGGCGTGAACCTGCTTGTGGTCAACATAAGTTTCCCCTGCATAACTGAACGTCAAAGCTTTGATATCTGCTGTGGTTTCCAAATCAAAAACAGAATTTGCCAAATCTCCCTTTCCTGTATAATTGAGACTGTCTAAAGTAATCTTCATCGGGAGAGAAGCATCATTGTAAGATAAATCTACATTATCCAACTGAATCAGTTTTATTTTGACTTTAGAATTGCCATCGGATTGTTCTTTTTCCTCGCTGCTTTTATAAACATTGTAATTGGCTCTACCAAGGCTGTCAACTTCTATCGCAATTGCTCCATTTTTCAAATAAACACCTTCTATAACGGTTTCATCAGAAAATAGACTCAAAACATCGATACCTAAACTGAAACTTTCAGATTTTATAAGGCTTTGCTTTTGAAATGGTGAAGAACCTTTTAAATCAACTTTGTTCAAGGAAGCTGTAAGGTTGGGAAAATCTTTGAAAAAAGAAATATTTACAGATTGATAATTCAGTTTTCCATTGATGTTTTGATTGATGAGGTCTTTCACAGATTGATTAATCTGTTTTTTGAAAACCACAGGGATGAGAAAAAGAATTCCAATGAATAAAACCAGCAGAACTCCAATGATTTTACCGGCTTTTTTTAGGATAGATGTCAGAATATTTTTGTTGTCGGACTTTTCTATTGATGTTATAGATGCGTCCAAGTCATTTTTCGTCATTTGTGCAATTGGTTTTTAATCAATTTAATTTCTACAAAATTAAATAATAGTTTCACACTCTCCTAAAACAATCGATAAATACACGGATTTTATAGATGAAATCCCAAATTGATAAAACTTTTCTCTCAAAAATTCCTGCGATAGATGTAATGTTGATGAAGCCTTTAATTTAAAATAAAAATAAAATCATACTAATTTAGTATGATATCGAAAATTATTCTATTTTTGATTTATAAATTTTACAATGGATATATTTGATAGAATAGAGAATAACCCAGGTCCGCTTGGGGAATACGCAACTTATGCAGACGGAGAATATATTTTTCCTCAATTAGAAGGAGAGATTTCTACTAAAATGTTTTTCAAAGGGCAGGAAATGATAGTTTTCAGTCTCAACAATTATCTTGGTCTTGCCAATCACCCCGAAGTCCGAAAAGTAGATGCTGAAAGTGGACAATCTTACGGTTTGGCATATCCAATGGGATCCAGAGCTATGACGGGCCAAACAATTCATCATCAGCAATTAGAAAAAGAGTTGGCAGAATTTACTCAAAAAGAATCTTCGTTATTATTGAATTTCGGTTATCAGGGAATGTTTTCTTTGATTGATACTTTGTTGACAAGAAATGATGTAGTGGTTTATGATTCTGAAAGTCACGCTTGTGCCATCGACGGAATCAAACTGCACAGAGGAAAACGCTTTGTTTTTGCACATAATGATATGGGTAGTCTTGAGAAGTCACTTCAAAAAGCTTCAAAGATTATAGCAGAAACGGGCGGTGGAATCTTGGTCCTGACAGAAGGCGTTTTCAGTATGAATGGAGAACAAGGCAAGCTAAAAGAAATTGTTGAACTCAAAAAAAAATATCCTTTCCGATTGATTGTGGATGATGCGCACGGTCTTGGAGTGATGGGCAAAAATGGAGTAGGAACGGGCGAAGAGCAAGGCGTCCAGGATGATATTGACCTTTATTTTTCTACGTTTACAAAGTCATTTGCCGGATTCGGTGCTTTCGTTTCAGGAAAGGCGAGTGTCATCAAATATATCAAATACAATATTCGGTCACAGATTTTTGCCAAAGCTTTACCAATTGTAATGGTTATCGGAATCAGAAAAAGATTAGAATTAATAAAACAAAATCCTCAATTCCGAACGCTACTTTGGGACAATGTATTCAAAATTCAGAAAGGTTTAAGAGATTTGGGATTCGATATTGGAAAAACTAATACTTGCATTACACCGGTTTTCATCAAAGCTGATACTTTGGACGCGACCTTAATCGTCAAAGAATTGAGAGAAGTTCACGGGATTTTTACAAGTATAGTAGTTTACCCGGTTATTCCAAAAGGATTAGTAATGCTGAGAATTATACCAACAGCAGAACATTCTGACGAAGAAATCAATCAATTGCTATTAGCTTTTGAAAGTTTGAATAAAGGGAAAGAAAGTCAGCCAATATTAACAAATAATGAATTTGTGTAAATTTAATTCATACTTATTTGATGGGAATTAAATAATTTATATATTTGCAATGTAATTAAGAAATAATGAAACAGATTTTCTCACAGATGGCGATGATGTGTAATACGAACTGAAGAGTGCGGTGAGAAGACTATGACATAAAGCTTCATCTTACCGATGGAGCTTTTTTATTTTAAAAATTTCAAATATGGAACAAACAAAAAAATATTATACAGACGAAAATACCGTAAGACTCACCGCATTTTTTGTGATTGTTGTGGTTTCTGTATCCCTGTTTTTTGATTTGCCATATTTATTGTTGCTCTTAGTTTTTGATTTTATTATTAGGGCTTCTGGCTTATTATTTTCGCCTTTAGCCCTTTTTTCAAAATCGATTTTAAAAATATCAGGATTGAAACCTAAACCAATTTTTGCAGCTCCAAAGAGATTTGCTGCGACATTGGGTTCAATCTTTACACTGACAATTGTTGTATTGATGTTGACCGGATTCTACAATGTTGCTTTAGGATTTGGATTGATATTGATTCTTCTGGCTGCTTTGGAAAGTTTTTTCAAAATCTGTGTCGGGTGTTACATCTTCCAAGTCATTGTTGTTCCAATCCAAAATAAACTTAAATAATTCACCAAAAACCAAAATATTACTATGATTTACAAACAAGAAACTACAGGCAAAACTTTTTTCCCGAAATCGACGAAACAAATAATCCTTGAAATAGAACTGAACGGGAAAATCAGATTTGACATCCTACTTTACACGATTTACAATCATTACAATGTGAGTTACAAAATCGTAAATGCTAACATCGAATATCTGAACGGAAGCAATTTCGGAAATGTGAAACTGCTTTTGAACATTAGTCAAGACCAAATCGAAAAGATAGAAAACTATCTGAGAGAATATAAATTGCTGAGCAGCAGAATAGACGTTCTACAAAAAAAGGAAGCTTCTTAATGAGCTTCCTTTAATTTTTATATCATAAGTCTAGAATCTAAGTTCTAAAGCGAAAGTTCTAATTAGATTCTTCTGATATCTGCACCAATCGCTCTCAATCTCTCATCGATATTCTCGTAACCACGGTCGATTTGTTCGATATTTTGAATCACTGATTTTCCTTCTGCAGAAAGTGCTGCAATCAATAAGGCATTTCCAGCTCGGATGTCTGGCGAAACCATTGTTGTTCCGCGTAAAGGTGTTTCTTGGTTCATTCCAATAACTGTTGCTCTATGCGGGTCGCAAAGGATGATTTGCGCGCCCATATCGATAAGCTTATCTACGAAGAATAATCTGCTTTCGAACATTTTTTGATGAATCAAAACAGAACCTTTTGCCTGAGTTGCTACAACCAAAATAATGGATAACAAATCTGGCGTGAATCCTGGCCAAGGCGCATCTGAAACGGTTAAGATAGAACCATCGATGAATTTCTGAACTTTATAATTTTCCTGAGAAGGGATGTAGATATCATCACCTCTTTGTTCCAATTCGATTCCTAATTTTCTGAAAGTATTTGGAATAACTCCCAACTGATTCCAGTTCACATTTTTGATGGTAATCTCAGATTTTGTCATTGCTGCCAATCCAATCCAGGAACCTATTTCCACCATGTCCGGAAGCATTGTGTGTTCTGTTCCGCGCAGTTTGTCAACACCTTCGATTGTGATTAAGTTTGAACCAATCCCTGTGATGTTGGCGCCCATTCTGTTCAGCATTTTACACAATTGCTGAAGATAAGGTTCGCAAGCAGCGTTGTAGATTCTTGTTTTTCCTTTTGCCAAAACTGCTGCCATCACGATATTGGCCGTTCCGGTTACAGAAGCTTCTTCCAAGAGGATAAATTTCCCAGTCAATTCCTTGGCTCTCAAAGAGTAGAAAGCTTCTTCCTCATCGTAAGAAAATTCAGCACCCAATTCTACAAAACCTTGGAAGTGTGTGTCCAGACGTCTTCTTCCGATTTTGTCACCACCTGGCGTCGGCAAATAAGCTTCACCGAATCTCGCTAGCATAGGTCCCAAAATCATCACAGAGCCTCTTAATTTAGCACCGTCTTTTTTGAATTCTTTAGATTTTATATAATCGAAGTTAACTTCATCAGCTTTGAAGGTGTAATCGCCTTTGCCATTTTTTGTCACTTTGACGTTGAAGTCCTGAAGAATCTCAATCAACTTATTCACATCCTTGATGTCCGGGATGTTATCAATTCTTACCTCATCTTCCGTTAGCAAAACTGCACAAAGAATCTGCAAAGCTTCATTCTTTGCACCTTGAGGTGTGATTTCTCCGCTCAATCTCTTTCCTCCTCTTATTTCGAAAGCACCGTCCATTTATCTTCTTTTATTTTTATGATTTTGGAAATTATTTTTCCTGTTATTATTGTTATTGTGGTTTTGATTTCTGTTGTTGTTTCTATTATTATTGTTGTTGTTGTTGTTGTTCCTGTTGGTCGCATAATAGATTTTACTTTTGTCCAGAGAATCCAGTCCTGTAAGGTCTAATCTGTTTTTAGAAAGCTCCTTGAGATGACGGAAAATCACATCATCCTGAACGTGTTCTTTGTTGTACACGTTGTAGGACTTCTTCATATTGTTGGCGATTACCTGAATCAAAGCATCTTTCTCATCACCTTCTTCCAAAGCAATCGCAGTTTCTATCAGCTGAAGAATACTTTTTCCGTAGAATTTATAATCATTTTCCAAAGAAGGATAATCCATTTTCCTTGGTTTTGTGATCAGATCTTCTGCGCTTAAAATCGGGTAAGGAGAATCTACATCCAGATTATGATCTGCCAAGATGAAAAGATGATCCCAAAGTTTGTGCTTGTAATTTTCCTCGTCGCGAAGGTGTGGGTTTCTTTGTCCCATAAACTCGACAATTGCAAGCGCCATCTCATTTCTTTCTTCCTTGGTCTGCAGCGTTTTGCAATGCTCTACGAGTTGTTGTATGTTGCGCCCATATTCGGGCATTAGTAGTTGTGTTCTGTCGGTATTATATTCCATAATATTGCAAATATAAAACATTTCAAGTTCAAAGTTTGAAATTCAAAATTGAGTGATTGTTTTTTCTTTAATTTGTATTGTCAGGCTGAAGCTCTCAAAGCCTTTTCTGTATTAAAAATTTATTGAAAAATAAATTTTTTCCTTTGTTCAGCATTAGGTAAAAAACATTGGTTTTCGGCTAACTTCTTTCTGTTTCGGGAAACCAAATTATAAAATTGATTTCCGATAAAATCTGGCAGGATCTTCCCAATATTTGCCAAAGAATAAACGCCGCCCAATTCACTCGCAATTCTTAAAATCGCCTGATATTTGGACAGATAAAAACTCTCAGGTTTCCAAAGATAAAGCGTGTCAAAAACTTTGTTTGGAAGATTTCTTTCATTCAAAAATTTTTGTCCAAATTCAGATTGCAGAGAGGAGAACAGAAACTTGTCTTTTTTGTCCCGTTCCAAAATCCACTGCACCCAATGGTTGCAAAATCCACATTCACCATCATAAAAAACAATGAATTTATCTTTCAAATTAACTGAGATGTCTGTCGTCATAATGGGTTGGTTTCCGTTTCTTTCTCTATTTTCCTAAAATATTCTGCCAGTTCCTTTCTTTGCCTGTCAGTCAATTTGGCATTAGAATGACCAAGCAGATAACTTTCCAGAGGCATTTTGCTTTGCTCTACATACTCCGCTGCTTCTTCCATTTTGTGCGCTTGCCGCTTTGGTTCATATGTTGCAAAAGTAGAAAAATTAAGTTCTTTTCTACCCTCGTCGATATGATTTTTTAACAGCCACGCAACAGGTTGGATATTACTATAAAAAGGATATTTCGTTTCATTGGAATGGCAATCGTAACAAGAGTTTCGGATGGTGTTCGCAATAGGTTCAGGCGTGTTTTTGATTTTCAGAAAATCCATTCCTTGGTTAGTCGTGGGATTCGTCTTGTCAATTGGAAAAAACTGAATGATAATAAACACCATCAGTAAAATAATTAATACTTTTTTCATAGTTCAGATTTTCAGGTACAATTGCAAAAAGCTTTCCAATTTTTCATCTCGTTTTCAGGAGCTTAATCCCGCTATCCGCTATATCTTTTTCTTTTTTTGCTAAAAAAGAAAAAGGATGCCGCTACTATCGGGGCTAGTGAGCAATTCAACGTTGAAATTAGTTCCACTGTCAACAATCAACCAACAACTCTCAACCAAAAAATGTATATTTGCAAAAATTTTGGGCTTCGAAAGTCGAAGTAACCCATTCTTAATCAGAATTTAAAAATTCGGAGATTGAGAGATTTGAAAAATGTAAGTAGAAATTACAATAGAATTCTGCCATCATTTTATGAATCTCAAAATTCTTTAATCTCTTAATTTTTAAGAAAAAGAAACAAATTTATGTCAAACATTGTCGCTATCGTTGGGCGCCCCAACGTAGGAAAATCCACATTATTTAACCGATTATTAGAAAGGAGAGAAGCTATTGTAGATTCTACAGCCGGCGTTACACGTGACCGTCATTACGGAAAATCCGATTGGAACGGCGTAGACTTCACAGTAATCGATACAGGAGGTTATGATGTGGGAACAGAGGATGTCTTCGAGATGGAGATCCGTAAACAGGTTCAGTTGGCTGTGGACGAGGCTACATCAATCATCTTTATGGTGAATGTAGAAGAAGGTCTTACCGATACAGACCACGAAATCTTCGAATTACTAAGAAAAGCCAACAAGCCACTTTATTTGGTAGTAAACAAAGTAGATTCTTCAAAAGAAGAATTGCCGGCAACCGAATTCTACCAATTGGGTGTTGAAAAATATTTTACATTATCTTCTGCAACAGGTTCCGGAACAGGAGAATTGTTGGACCAAGTTGTCAGCGATTTCCCGACAACAGATTACAAAGACCCATTCGAAGGGTTGCCAAAAATCACCATCGCAGGCCGTCCAAATGTTGGAAAATCAACAATGACAAATGCCTTGTTAGATGTTGAAAGAAATATCGTAACAGATATCGCCGGAACAACTAGAGATAGTATTCAGACTTTATATAACAAATTCGGACACGAGTTTGTGTTGGTGGATACAGCTGGGATGAGAAGAAAATCTAAGGTAAACGAAGATTTGGAATTCTATTCCGTAATGCGTTCCATCCGTTCTATCGAATATTCTGATGTTGTGATTCTGATGGTTGACGCCACTTTAGGCTGGGAATCTCAGGATATGAACATTTTCGGTTTGGCTCAGAAAAACAGAAAAGGAATCGTTATTTTGGTGAACAAATGGGATCTTGTAGAAAAAGATACCAACACAATGAGGGATTTCGAGGCTGCGATTAAACATAAAATTGGACAGTTTACAGATATTCCGATTTTATTTGTTTCAGCTTTGACTAAGCAGAGAATTCTGAAAGCTGTTGAGGTTGCAATGGAGGTTTATAATAATAGAGCTAAAAAGATCAAAACTTCAAAACTGAATGAGGTGATGCTTCCTGTTTTTGAAGCGATGCCGCCACCAGCTATCAAAGGAAAATATGTGAAAATCAAATATTGTGTACAGTTGCCAACGCCATCGCCGCAATTTGTATTTTTCTGTAATCTTCCGCAATATGTGAAAGAGCCATACAAGCGTTTCACGGAAAATCAACTGAGAAAACACTTTGGCTTTACAGGTGTTCCAATCGAGATTTACTTCAGACAAAAATAAAATTCAACCCTTTCAGAATTTATTCTGAGAGGGTTTTTATTGCATTAATTTCTTAAATTTAAAATACTAATACAGCATAAATGTTAACAATATTATCAAATCAATTCTCTCTTGTCAATTCTTGGATTAATGATCTTCGAAACGTTGAGGTACAGCAAGACAGAATGAAATTCCGTAGGAATATGGAAAGAATCGGGGAAATTGCAGCTTTCGAAATCAGTAAAACTCTTGACCAGAAAGAAATTGAGATTACAACACCTCTTGATAAAATCACTGTAAAAGAAATCGAAACACAGCCTGTAATCACAACGATTTTGAGAGCTGGAGTTCCCTTGTTTCAAGGAATTTTGAATTATTTTGATAAAGCGGATTGTGGATTTGTAGCCGCTTATAGAAAACACGATGCCAACGATTATTTCTCTATCAAGCAAGATTATTTGACTTGTCCGAAATTAGATGGTCGACCGTTAATTGTTGCTGATCCAATGTTGGCAACTGGCGCATCTTTGATTGAAGCAATCAAAGATTTGTTGACTAATGGAAAACCGACTTCTATTCATATTGTTGCAGCAATCGCAAGCAGACAAGGAGTAGAAACAATAGAAAAAGCTTATCCTGATGCGAAAATTTGGATTGGTGCCTTGGATGAAAATTTAACTTCAAAAGGTTATATCACACCAGGTTTGGGCGATGCAGGCGATTTGTCTTACGGAGAAAAACTTCAAAGGTAATTATGAGTTACTAGTTATGAATTATGAATGATTCGAAAAACTCATAACTTGTAATTCATAACTGATCAAACGTCCATCGCCATTACCAAAATACTGATTTTTACATTCTTGGAATTATTGAGAATTTCCCACGCGATATTCGACATTGTGTTTCCGGTTGTGTAAACGTCATCAATCAAAAGAATATGCTTATCATTGATATTTTGTGTCAATTGATAAGCATTTTTTGTTTTCAGTCTTTCGTTTTGATTTTTCTTTGCCTGAGCTCGGGAGTGTTTGATTCTTTTTAATAAAGTATGATTAACTGGGATGTTGTAATGCTTTGATAACTCATTCCCGAAAAGATGAAGCTGATTATAACCGCGTTGTTTTAATTTCTTATAATGGAGTGGAACTGTTACGAGCAAATCAGGTTTGCTATTGCTGAAATCAATTCTCTCAGTAATCCATTTGGCTAAGACTTTTCCGATTTTTTCTCTGTGATTATATTTGAGTTGATGAATGATTCTTTGAGCCAGACTTTCTTTTTCATAATACAAAAGCGAGTAGGCATTTTCAACAGGAATCTGTAATGCTACTTTATCCATTAACGAATTGTTTTCAAAATAATTATGATTCGAGAAATTGATTTTATCCCGGCATAATTCGCAGACTATTTCACTTTTGTCAATCAGTTGATTGCAATCCAGACATCGGTTGGGAAACAAAAAATCGAAGATCATAGTTAATAAGTTTCTGAAAACTAAATTAAAAATTTTCTTCAAATAAAAAACCTCTTCATTTCGAAGAGGTTTTTTATATAATTAGTGACAAAAGAAAATCATTAATCACTCATAATTTATCATTGATAATTAATAAAGCAGTTTGTAATATTCATCCGCCATTCTATCACTTCCAAACTGGATTTTTACATCATCCATAGCATTATGAACGATTTTTCTCCATTGGTCTGGCTTCTCATAATAAGTTGGGATAATCTCATTTTCCAAAACATCATAAAGATTATTAAGGTCAAAGCTGTCTTGTTCTACTACAGGCCAGTTATCGTAATCTGCTTTTGGAACTACGAAAGAGTTTTCGCCGTGTTTTGCAAACTCCGGAATCCATCCGTCGTCTGTAGAAAGATTAACAGAACCGTTCATAGAAGCCGTCATTCCACTTGTTCCGGATGCTTCTCTAGGTACTCTAGGGTTGTTCAACCAAATATCAGAACCTTGTTTCAAAGCCTTACTCAAAGCTAATTCATAACCTGTAAGAACGGCCATGTTTTTATGATTCTTACTTTCCTCAACCAAATTGTTGAATGTAGAAATTGCACCATAATCCATTGGATAAGGTTTTCCTGCCCAGATGATTTGAACCGGATGCTCTTTGTTCTCCAACATTCTTCTGAAACGCTCCTTGTCTGCCAACAAAAGATCTGCTCTTTTATAACCTGCAAAACGTCTTGCCCAAACAATGGTCAGAACTTTGGTGTCAAACATATTGCCTGTCTGGTCTGCTACGATTCTGAAGGCTCTTTTCTTAAGATAAGCTTTTCTGATGTCGAACTCTGCAGCGTCATTATTTTCTTTGTGTTGATAAAGCGCCTTGTCGCCCCAGTAGCCGAACTCCTGAGCATTGGTAATAGACTTGATTTCACAAATCCCGTCATATTTGTTCCATATATCTCTGGAAACTACGCCGTGTAATTGAGAAACGCCATTCGCAATTCTTGACATTCTCAAAGCACAAAGCGAGTGGTTGAATCTGTCATCCTGCACACCTTCGATTCTCTTCACTTCATCGATGGTTAAACCACAGAAATAAGACATATCGTGGCAAAGGTGGATGTTGTGCTTTTCGTTTCCAGCTTCCTCCGGTGTATGGGTTGTGAAAACTAATTTTTCTTTCACTTTAGCCAGATTACCACCATATTTTCTCAAAAGATAGAATGCTGCAGGCAAACCGTGCGCCTCGTTCAAGTGGTAAACTTCTCTGTGGAAATTCATCTCGTCTAATAATTTTGCACCACCTTTTCCTAGAAGGATATATTGTGCAACCTTTGTAGATTCGTTGGCGTCGTATAATTTGTGGCAAATAGTCTTAGATAAATGATCGTTTTCCGGCACGTCTGTACTCAAGAAAAACATAGGACAGGTTTTAAATGTCTCTGGAGCCAGATACCAAACTTTTACCCAAACCGGAGCATTATGAATTTCGATTTGGAATTTGATGCCCGTATCTTCCAAGAAGCTGTACATTTTTTTTGTCCAGATTGGATTCAGGGTTTGATCCATATTTCTGCTTTGGTCATAATAACCATATTTCCAAAGTATCCCGATTCCTACAAAATCTTGCTTCAGGTTGTATGCACTCTTCATATGAGATCCTGCAAGGAAACCTAATCCGCCGCTGTAGATCTTCAGAGCCTGATCTATGGCAAACTCCATAGAGAAATAAGCCGTTTTTTTGGAATAATCTGGATTGATGCTGTAAGGCATCTTAAAGTTTTTAAAATCCATTAGTGTAGTAAATTTTTTTTAAGGTCGTCTATATGCCTGCAAATATAATAATTAGTTTTTTGTACCGTAGAGTATACACTTTATAATGTTCAAAAAATCAAAGTTGTAATAGTGCTATTGGGCTTCCATTGCTTGTTTATGAAGCTTTAAAAGAATTTTTAAATAGCTCAGTCTTGAATCTTATGTCTTGAGTCTTATTTCTTTTTTGTTAAATTTAATTCATATAAGTGTTTTGTAATCAATAATTTATTAAATTTAAAAAGGTTTAATTTCTAATAATACGAAGATGATTTATTGTGAAGACCTTAATAAGAATCTGGAGATTTGTGTCGCTTCCAAAAGTGAAAAATCTGATAATCTGGTAAAGTGGTATCATATCATTGGTAGCGCCAACCTGCATGAACGTGAGGAATATCAGAAAAAAACAGAATTGCTACTGCTTGATACGCTCTTCCAGCATTTTCCCGAAATGGAAATCGAAAATCTGACAGGCGAAAGCCCCGATTTTATCATCAATTATAAAGGAAAGCAGATTGGGATAGAAGTTTCGGAGATTATTAACCATTTTGAGCTCAAAAAAAAGGAGAGTTATATTAATCATATCTTTCGCACCGTAGAAAAGGTTTTGACAGAATATAAAAGTCTTTATGCAATCTATCATCTTAATATAGACTATACACAGGAAGATTTTTACCAGCAACCTGAGCAATTAATCAAAGAAATCTCATCTGCAATTACCAATAACAAAAAAACCAAATTAGTAAAACATATCAGAAGAACGCCTCATCAGAAAGGCGTTCTTTTGTTTTTGGAGTATCAGTTGTCTCTGTTTGATGAGCTGCATTCTGACAAAATTCTGGAAGTCATCGAAAAGAAGAATACCAAATATCCTCTATATAACAGCAAGACGAAGGAATGCTGGCTGGTGCTGGTTTCTAATATGCACAACATCGCTTCCCGATACAGCTACATCCACGCCAAAGAAGAACTGAAAAAAGTGAAAAGCCCTTTTACAAAAATTCTGCATTTGGAAAATCTCTATAGCCAGATGATGGTGATTAAGTAGTTTTCTAGTAATTAATTGATTAGATTCTTTCCTAAAGATATAAGCAGTTATAAACTAAAAGTTAAGTGTTTGTAAAATTTTAGAAAATGGAATTTTAACAAATAAGATTTATCCACAAAATTGGTGCGATTTTGACAGTATTTTTACATTTATATTAACATTTTAAAACTCAGGTGTTTGTTTTGGTTATGCGGTTATATTTGCTTGCTTAATGAAAACAAATGCTATGGATCAAAATTTATTCTCTCTGAGAACATATTTTTTCTGGAAGTCTGTTCAGGCTTTTTTACTTTTCTTTTTACTTTTAATAGGAGGGAAAGCTATCGCTCAATATTCTGGAACTGGTACGTTTACCAAAGTTACTGCTGCTACAGGTTTTACTGATGGCTATTATGTTGTTGCTTATGGTACAACTCAGGCAATGAATAATACTCATAACGGGACATTTTTTGCGAATACATCTATTTCTCCAACTTCAGGAACCACAATTACTAATCCTTCAAAGGCAATTGTTTGGAAAATAGAAACTAACGGAACAGGAAAGTCTATATATAATGAAGATGCCAATGTTTTTGCATCTTACACAGGTAGTAGTAATAATGTTCAAGCTGTATCTTCGGCAACTACTAATAATCAAAGATGGACTTTTACTTATTCTGGTGGAACATTCAGTGTTCAGAATCTCGGAGTTAGCGGTAGATCCTTACAATACAATACAAGTGCTCCTAGATTTGCTTGCTATACAGGCAGTCAGCAAGATATTACTTTATATAAGCTAACAGTTACTGCTGCTCCAACTCTTACACTTACGCCTACTTCTATAACGGGGTTAAACTACTCTCAAGGTTCAGGACCTTCAGCATCACAATCCTATAATATAAAAGGTACTAATTTAACAGCAGGGGTTACTGTGACAGCACCTGCTAATTTTGAAGTTTCAAAAACAGCAGCAGGTACTTACGCAGGTACTATCTCTTATACGGCTGCAGAAGGGAATGTTTCTGCAGGGCAAACAGTATATGTCAGATTACAAAGTGGATTAACTGCCGCGACTTATGGAGGTTCAACAACTTATGTAACCAATGCTAGTGCAGGGGCAACTACAGGAAATGTTTCTGTTACTGGTACAGTTGCTGCGCCTGTTACTTATACGCTTACTTATAATGGTAATGATAATACCAGTGATCCAAGTACCATTCCTGCAAACGATAGCTTTACAGGAGGGCAAAGTCCAGGTATTATATTAGCTAATCCTACAGCACTTATGAAGAGTGGTTATACACTTGCAAGCTGGTACAGTATTCCGAATGGCATTAGTGGAGGTGTCATCAATACACCGGGTTCTAGTTATGGACCTGCGCCGATGCCAAGTAGTAATATTACGATATATGCTCGCTGGAAATTTAATGTAGCTTACAATAATAATGGCGGGTCGGGAACAATTTCTAGTCAGGATGGTTACTATAACGGAACTACGGGTGTTAAATCGGGTACAATTGTTCTAAATAATGGTTCAGCTTTTACAAGAGCAGGATATACTTTTGGTGGCTGGAAAACAACCGCAGCAGGTATTGTAGCAGACTATACTGCAGGGTCGACTTATACACACTCAGGTTCTAATGAAACAGTAACTTTGTATGCCCATTGGATAAAAAATCCACCTAAATTTACAGTAACGCCAGCTTCTTTATCTGGTTTCAACTATGTGGAAAGCAATGGTCCTTCTGCTGCACAATCTTTTGTATTGAATGGTAGCGATTTGGAAAATACAGACACCGATCCTGTAGAATTGGTAACCATAGATGACCGATTTGAAATTGCGGAAAGTGCATCAGAACCTTATAGTCATGCAATAGCACTTCCTGCCAATTATACTGGCGCCTCTAAAACATTCTATGTCCGCTTGAAAGCAGGTTTAACAGCTAATGCTAATTATACTGATACGGTTCTTGTAAGTGGAGGAAGTGCTATAGAAGCCAATTATGCTGAGGTAGCATTGTCAGGAAGTGTAGCAGCTTGTCTAGCTCCTACTACACAGTCATCAGTTACATCATTTACTTCGGTTACTTCATCAGGTATGACTGTTAACATAACCGCAGGTAACGGTATTGGTAGAGTAGTTATGATTAATACAGTTAATAACTTTACAAATCCAGCCAGTTCTAATGCTTTGCCGATTGCTAACACAGTTTATGATGGTGGAGAGCAAGTCATCTATGTCGGCGCAGGAAATAGTGTCGCAATAACAGGTTTAGCACCATCTACAACATATTATGTCAGAGTATATGAATACAATATTTGCTCAAATAATTACATATACAATACAACTACAATTACTAATAATCCAAGAACAGTAACTACACCTTGTCAAATTCCTTTGACTCCGAATGGTGAGATTACACCTTTGGAAAACCCGGTGTGTATTACTGCGGTTCTTATTTATGAAATAGGAACTCAAGATGAAGCCAATATTGCAACTGGTGCAACTTTATATTGGCAGACTACAGCTACAGGAACGTCTACAGCTAATCAGGTAGTTTTTGTTAATGGTTCTTCGGCTTCTGAACCTTATTCTGTTACAGCCTCTGGTAATTATTATGTTCGTGCTTATAATGGTTTTTGTTGGAGCACGGGTTCTTATGTAACTCAAGAGCCTATCTCTATATTATCAGCACCAATTATCACGACTCAGCCAATCAATCAAAGTGTCGTAACTGGAGCTAATGCAAACTTTTCAGTAGCTGCTACTGGATCTGCTCCCTTCACTTACCAATGGCAAGAAAGCCCGACAGGAGCAGCCGGAACCTGGATGAATGTAGGAACAAGCAGTAACACCTTGATTCTTACAAATGTACCATTATCTAAAAACGGATATAAATATCACGTCATTGTAAGTAACGATTGTGGTAGCAAAACTTCTAATACAGTAACACTTTCTGTAATAACTGGACCTTGCTTTGAAGAGACTTTTAATGCAATTACGGCAGGTAATAGTACTAATACAAGTGGTTCAAGCTCTATTTGGTCCGGGAATACCAATTTTCCAACGACTTCTACTGTTTATCAGGCAGGCAGTGCAATTAGAATTGGAACGACAGCTAGCGGAACAATTACTTCAAGAAACTTAACAGAAGTGAGTGGTAATATTACCGTAGAACTAGATGTTAAAGGATGGACCACTGTTGAAGGCAGCTTTAATGTTACCATAAATGGTGTTACAAAAAATGTAACTTACAATAATAAAATGGCAGATGGTTTTGAAACTGTTACTGCTCAATTTGAAAATGTACCAGCTGGTTCTCAATTAACAATTTCAACGACAAGAAGAGGATTCTTAGATGCAGTAAGAGTATATTGTGCTAATAGTTGTACTCCGGCCACAATTACAGCATTCCCAACAAGTGGACCTGCCAATACAATCGTAACAATTACCGGAACTGATTTCACTGCTGCTTCAACAGTTAAGTTTGGATCCGCAAATGCAGTTGTTCACTATATCAGCGCTACACAAATCAGAGCAACGGTTCCGGTGACAGCTGATGGAGATATTATTGTTGATACAGCTTTAGATTGTGATTCCGGAACTGCTTTTACATTAATCAAAGAAGATGCTACGGGTTGTGAAGCGGTAACAGGATCAGGTTCTGGTACAATTGCAACAGATCTTATTATATATGAAGTGTATGACGAGAATGGCGGATCAGGAGGAACTGTTTCTATCTACAACGGAACTAATGCTGCTGTTGATTTAGCTGACTACAGTTTCTTTAGAGCTAATGATTATGGAGTATCTTACAGTAGTTATGGAACATTATCAGGAAGTCTTCCAGCTGGTGGATTAGCTGTAATTGGAGTAAGCGGATCGGCTTGTGGATACACACCAACTGGTAATGGAAATATTACAGGAGGCTTCAATGCAAATGACGGTTTGCAACTGAGAAAAGGTTCTGTTATAGTTGATGATTTCAAAGCACCTAATTATGTAGGTTATTATCTAAAAAGGAAGAACGGGTTTTTATCTCCTAAAGCAACTTTTGTAGAATCAGAATGGGCTGCTGAAGTTGTAGAAACGGGACGGTGTTTGGCTAATGTGGCATCTCAAACTCCGGTAATCAAAACACCTCCGGTAATTACATCTCAACCATCTTATGTTGTTAATTGTGATATTGCGAACGCTTCTTTAGCACTTACAGCAACAGAAGGTTATGTAGGAGGTAATACATTGGCTTACCAATGGTATGAATTGAAAAACACAGGTGATTGGACAGCCGTTGTTGATGGTGGTGTTTATTCAGGTGCGACTACTCGGACTTTAACTATAAGTGATGTTAATGGTCTTAACAATTATCAATATTACTGTCAGGTAAGAGAAAATACACAGACTTGTTATACAGCAACACAAGCGACTCAAATCAAAGAAGCTTCAAATACTTGGGCAAGCAATGTCTGGACTAATGGAACACCAGTTTTTGGAAGCAAAGTTATTATCGCAGGAAGTTATAATACTCAGACAAATGGAGCGTTGGATGTTTGTGATTTGACCATCAATACGGGAGGAACTTTGAGAGTAAGACCAAATTTTCCGGTTACCGTTAAAAAGAAAATTACGAATAATGGATCTGCGGCTAATTTCATTGTAGAAAGTGATGCCAATTTAATTCAAACCGATAATGTAATCAATGAAGGTGATATCCAGGTGCAGAGAAGTGTAACGGATATGAACAACAATGCAGCTGTTGCTATTGATTATGTTTATTGGAGTTCACCGGTTAATGGGCAGACTATTAAAGGAGCAAGCGGTTTCTCTCCGAACACGCCAACAAACGGTTATTTACAATATAACGAGTCGAATGATAAATTTACAGTGACCAACGAAGCAACATTCCAAATAGGAAAAGGTTATGCGATCCGTGCAGAAGCTGGAACTGATGGTTACAACAAAACATACAATTTCAATGGAATCCCAAATAATGGAAATCTTCAATATCAAAACCTGAAATGGACAGACGCTAATCACGGCTTCAATCTGGTAGGAAACCCTTATCCATCTAATATTGATTTTGATTTATTATATCAATTGAACTCGGCTAAAATGTATTCTACGGTTTGGTTCTGGACTAATAATAGCTATACTGCTGGACAAGTTGGATCCGGATATAATGGTAATAATTATGCAATTTATAATGGGACTGGAGGTTCACCGGCAACTTATAATCCAGAAAATCCTTACGATGGATCTATCGTGCCGAATGGAAAAATCAAAGTTGGACAAGCTTTCATTATCCAGGCAAAAGCAGGAGGTAAAGATCAGCCGTTAGATTTTAGTAATAATATCAGAGTGACGGATAATGGTAACTTCTACCAAAAATCAACTCCAAAAAATAGATTCTGGCTCACGATGACTTCTCCTTCTAATTTGGTTAATACAATTCTTGTAGGTTATATCGAAGGAGCAACCGATAATTATGAAACCGATTTTGACGGGGAATTATTTGCAGTGGGTTCAGATTCTTTCTATTCTATATTAGGTGCAAGAAAATTAGCTATTCAAGGTAAGGCTAATAGCTTCTCAACTGACGATATTATTACTTTAGGAAATGTATTTGCTGTCAATGGAACTTACAAAATTAAACTTCAAACTGCGGAAGGTATTTTTGAAACTAATCAAAAAGTCTATTTAAGAGACAGGGTGTTGAATCAATATTTTGATTTAAGTAGCAATGAAACTTATACTTTTACAGCAACTAAAGGAGCTAATAATAACCGTTTCGAAATTGTATATAAAGAAGGTACATTAGCTGTGGCTGATGACGAAAAATCTGAATTTCAGGTGTACAGAAGTGGGGACAATTTTGTAGTTCAATCCTCGGATAAGCTTGGAAATGTAGAATTATATGATGCTAGTGGAAAATTGATTCGTCAATTATATTCGAAAGAAAAACAGATTGTTATTGAGACTAATGCTTTACCGCACGGAATATATATCGTGAAAGCTGAAAATTCTGGAAGTTTAAGAACAAAAAAAGTGATTAAGTAAAATTCAATTAATTAATCTAATAGTAAATTTTAATTTGCCTATATCTAAGAGCCAGAAAGTATATTTTCTGGCTCTTATTTTTTTAATGTTAGAGTTGAAATGTGTAATTATTCCCGGGTTCATCTATCTTAAGAATATCTAAAGCTTAATCATAATACACTCTTTGATTAATGGTAAGTGATGTTTTTAAACAATTTAAAATATTCTTTAAAATTAAACTTCCTACAAGTCAGCGTTATAAGAAAAACTCACCTAAATAAGTTTGCTAATATTTGCGAGGTGAGCTAAGAAAGTCTATTTTTGCCACCGCTTTGAGAGATAAGCAGCGCAGGAGTTACAGGTTAATAGATATTGAGTATTTAATGAGAATAAAATTATTGAATATAAAATAATAAAAAGCTTGTAGGAATAAAAAGATTACTTATCTTTGCAATCCGAAATCGAGAGATCTAGGGGCGCAGGAGAGGGGTTAAGAACATACTAAAATAATTTTCGAGGTTACGAAAAAAAACTTCAAAAAAGTTTTGGTAGTTTGGGAAAAACTTTTTACTTTTGCACTCGCAAATCAGGGACAAGATGACAGATTAAGAATCCTGAGGAAGCGAAAAGAACAAAGTTCATTGACATAACATATAACAACCAAGTAAGGAAAAAAAACCAAAGCGTCAATTTAAAATTGAGTTTGAGTATAAGGACAAACAAACATACAATGGAGAGTTTGATCCTGGCTCAGGATGAACGCTAGCGGGAGGCCTAACACATGCAAGCCGAGCGGTATTGTTTCTTCGGAAATGAGAGAGCGGCGCACGGGTGCGGAACACGTGTGCAACCTGCCTTTATCTGGGGGATAGCCTTTCGAAAGGAAGATTAATACCCCATAATATAATTGATGGCATCATTGATTATTGAAAACTCCGGTGGATAGAGATGGGCACGCGCAAGATTAGATAGTTGGTAGGGTAACGGCCTACCAAGTCAGTGATCTTTAGGGGGCCTGAGAGGGTGATCCCCCACACTGGTACTGAGACACGGACCAGACTCCTACGGGAGGCAGCAGTGAGGAATATTGGACAATGGGTGAGAGCCTGATCCAGCCATCCCGCGTGAAGGACGACGGCCCTATGGGTTGTAAACTTCTTTTGTATAGGGATAAACCTTTCCACGTGTGGAAAGCTGAAGGTACTATACGAATAAGCACCGGCTAACTCCGTGCCAGCAGCCGCGGTAATACGGAGGGTGCAAGCGTTATCCGGATTTATTGGGTTTAAAGGGTCCGTAGGCGGATCTGTAAGTCAGTGGTGAAATCTCATAGCTTAACTATGAAACTGCCATTGATACTGCAGGTCTTGAGTGAGGTAGAAGTAGCTGGAATAAGTAGTGTAGCGGTGAAATGCATAGATATTACTTAGAACACCAATTGCGAAGGCAGGTTACTATGTCTTAACTGACGCTGATGGACGAAAGCGTGGGGAGCGAACAGGATTAGATACCCTGGTAGTCCACGCCGTAAACGATGCTAACTCGTTTTTGGGTTTTCGGATTCAGAGACTAAGCGAAAGTGATAAGTTAGCCACCTGGGGAGTACGTTCGCAAGAATGAAACTCAAAGGAATTGACGGGGGCCCGCACAAGCGGTGGATTATGTGGTTTAATTCGATGATACGCGAGGAACCTTACCAAGACTTAAATGGGAAATGACAGATTTAGAAATAGATCCTTCTTCGGACATTTTTCAAGGTGCTGCATGGTTGTCGTCAGCTCGTGCCGTGAGGTGTTAGGTTAAGTCCTGCAACGAGCGCAACCCCTGTCACTAGTTGCTACCATTCAGTTGAGGACTCTAGTGAGACTGCCTACGCAAGTAGAGAGGAAGGTGGGGATGACGTCAAATCATCACGGCCCTTACGTCTTGGGCCACACACGTAATACAATGGCCGGTACAGAGGGCAGCTACCAGGTGACTGGATGCAAATCTCGAAAGCCGGTCTCAGTTCGGATTGGAGTCTGCAACTCGACTCTATGAAGCTGGAATCGCTAGTAATCGCGCATCAGCCATGGCGCGGTGAATACGTTCCCGGGCCTTGTACACACCGCCCGTCAAGCCATGGAAGTCTGGGGTACCTGAAGTCGGTGACCGTAACAGGAGCTGCCTAGGGTAAAACAGGTAACTAGGGCTAAGTCGTAACAAGGTAGCCGTACCGGAAGGTGCGGCTGGAACATCTCATTTTAGAGACTATACGTCAAAAAATATTAAAGTGCTTTATACAAAAGCTTTGGTTTTTTTACTCGGTTGATTATATAAAAAATAAACCCACTAGAAATTAGTAAAGGGAATGAGATAATTATTAATTAATAATTGTTAATTATTAATTATTTAATAGTCTCGTAGCTCAGCTGGTTAGAGCGCTACACTGATAATGTAGAGGTCGGCAGTTCGAGCCTGCCCGAGACTACTAATTAAAGTTTAAGGTTTAGAGTTTAAAGTTGAGGGTTTTAACCCGAAACAAAAAACCTAAAACCCGAAGCACCTAGCGGGGAATTAGCTCAGCTGGCTAGAGCGCCTGCCTTGCACGCAGGAGGTCAAGGGTTCGACTCCCTTATTCTCCACAGTTTTAGGAGTTTGATTTAAAAGTTACGATTGGAGCCAACAACAACAATTGTTCATCAGACGAATAGAAAGCAAAAAGATCATTGACATTAACGGTAAAGACATCACAAAGAGAAAACCGAGCGCAAACAAGCGCTTGAGTAACCTAAAAATAGGAAAGAAATCGTTAAGGGCGTATGGCGGATGCCTAGGCTTTCAGAGGCGAAGAAGGACGTGGTAAGCTGCGAAAAGCTGCGGGGATCGGCACACACGAATTGATCCGCAGATGTCCGAATGGGGCAACCCAATACATTGAAGATGTATTACCCGCCGTAAGGCGAGGAGCAAACCCGGAGAACTGAAACATCTAAGTACCCGGAGGAAAAGAAATCGAAGAGATTCCGTAAGTAGTGGCGAGCGAAAGCGGATTAGCCCAAAAGTTTTTATATGTTTAAAAGAATGTTCTGGAAAGAACAGCCATAGAGGGTGATAGCCCCGTATTTGAAAGGCATATTTGGATGATAAATGAGTAGGGCGGGACACGTGAAATCCTGTCTGAATATGGGGGGACCATCCTCCAAGGCTAAATACTCCTGAAAGACCGATAGTGAACAAGTACTGTGAAGGAAAGGTGAAAAGCACTTCGAATAGAAGGGTGAAATAGAACCTGAAACCGTACGCCTACAAGCGGTCGGAGCACCTATATGGTGTGACGGCGTGCCTTTTGCATAATGAGCCTACGAGTTAATTTTACTAGCGAGGTTAAGGACTTCAGGTCCGGAGCCGGAGCGAAAGCGAGTCTGAATAGGGCGCATAGTTAGTAGGATTAGACGCGAAACCTTGTGATCTACCCATGGGCAGGTTGAAGCTTTGGTAACACAAAGTGGAGGACCGAACCGGTTGACGTTGAAAAGTCTTCGGATGACTTGTGGGTAGGGGTGAAAGGCCAATCAAACTGGGAGATAGCTCGTACTCCCCGAAATGCATTTAGGTGCAGCGTTGAGACAAGTTTATTAGAGGTAGAGCTACTGATTGGATGCGGGGGAGTCAAATCCTACCAATTCCTGACAAACTCCGAATGCTAATAAATGTTTCTCAGCAGTGAGGGCGCGGGTGCTAAGGTCCGTGTCCGAGAGGGAAAGAACCCAGACCAACAGCTAAGGTCCCTAAATATATGCTAAGTTGAAACAACGCGGTTGGACTGCATTGACAGCTAGGATGTTGGCTTGGAAGCAGCCATTCATTTAAAGAGTGCGTAACAGCTCACTAGTCGAGCGGTCCGGCATGGATAATAATCGGGCATAAGCATATTACCGAAGCTATGGATTTATAATTAATTATATCTGGTAGGGGAGCATTCTATTTGCGCCGAAGCAGTATCGTGAGGTATTGTGGAGCGGATAGAAAAGAAAATGTAGGCATAAGTAACGATAAAGGGGGCGAGAAACCCCCTCACCGAAAGACTAAGGTTTCCTCAGCCATGCTAATCAGCTGAGGGTTAGTCGGGACCTAACGCGAACCCGAAAGGGGTAGTGGATGGACAATGGGTTAATATTCCCATACTTGCTCACACTAAAAAGGGGACGGAGTGACGTAGCTACTGGAGACTGACGGAATAGTCAAGGCCTAGCCTTCGGGCGAAGCTGCTGTAGTGAACTCGCTTCCAAGAAAAGCCGAAGTGAAGCAACCCGTACCAAAACCGACACAGGTAGTCGAGGAGAGAATCCTAAGGTGCTCGAGTGAGTCGTGGCTAAGGAACTAGGCAAAATAGTCTCGTAACTTCGGAAGAAGAGACGCCATCAGCAATGGTGGCCGCAGTGAAGAGGCCCAGGCGACTGTTTATCAAAAACACAGGACTCTGCTAAATCGAAAGATGCTGTATAGGGTCTGACACCTGCCCGGTGCTGGAAGGTTAAGGAAGGGCGTTAGCGTAAGCGAAGCGTTTGACTGAAGCCCCAGTAAACGGCGGCCGTAACTATAACGGTCCTAAGGTAGCGAAATTCCTTGTCGGGTAAGTTCCGACCTGCACGAATGGTGTAACGATCTGGGCACTGTCTCAGCCACGAGCTCGGTGAAATTGTAGTATCGGTGAAGATGCCGATTACCCGCAATGGGACGAAAAGACCCTGTGAACCTTTACTATAACTTCGTATTGACTTTGAGTAAGTAATGTGTAGGATAGGTGGGAGACTATGAAGCGGGCACGCTAGTGTTCGTGGAGTCAACGTTGAAATACCACCCTTTACTTACTTGGAGCCTAACTTCTTTCAGAAGGACATTGCGTGGTGGGTAGTTTGACTGGGGTGGTCGCCTCCAAAAGAGTAACGGAGGCTTTCAAAGGTACCCTCAGCACGCTTGGTAACCGTGCGTAGAGTGTAATGGCATAAGGGTGCTTGACTGTGAGACCTACAAGTCGATCAGGTGCGAAAGCAGGACATAGTGATCCGGTGGTTCCGTATGGAAGGGCCATCGCTCATAGGATAAAAGGTACTCCGGGGATAACAGGCTAGTCTCCCCCAAGAGCTCATATCGACGGGGAGGTTCGGCACCTCGATGTCGGCTCGTCACATCCTGGGGCTGGAGAAGGTCCCAAGGGTTGGGCTGTTCGCCCATTAAAGTGGCACGCGAGCTGGGTTCAGAACGTCGTGAGACAGTTCGGTCTCTATCTATTGCGGGCGTTAGATGTTTGAGAGGGCTTGATTCTAGTACGAGAGGACCGAATTGAACAAACCTCTGGTGTATCAGTTGTACCGCCAGGTGCACCGCTGAGTAGCTACGTTTGGAAGAGATAAGCACTGAAAGCATATAAGTGCGAAACTCGCCTCAAGATGAGACATCTTTTAAGGGTCGTTGGAGATGACGACGTTGATAGGCTACAGGTGTAAAGACAGTAATGTCATAGCCGAGTAGTACTAATTACCCGTAGATTTATAGCCTATTGGTTACACTAACCCAGGCGTTTGTTGCGCAACAAAGGTTCTCTCTTTGTGAAAGTTTTTATCGATAAATATAATTTAACAATATAATAATTTAACGATGTATCAATTTAATTGTTACACTGTTACATAAGATAAATTGTTACATTAAACCATATTTAGGGTGGTTTTAGCAGAGGGGCTCACCTGTTCCCATTCCGAACACAGAAGTTAAGCCCTCTAGCGCCGATGGTACTGCGAAAGCGGGAGAGTAGGTCGCCGCCAGTTTTTTTTAAAAGCTCATCAATTTATTTTGATGAGCTTTTTTTATGACCATACCTCAAAGAAGAATCGATGCAAGGATACCTCTAATTATATATTGAAATCATTTTCAATACTAAAAACTAGACTGTATGTATTTTAATGAGATTTTTTCGTTTTGAAGTTTCAATCTATAGCATACTAAAGTAATGCAAATTAGTACTTATTAGTCACTGTCTTTACTGAAACCAAAAACTCTTGTTTTTTTCCTTTGTTAATAAAAATACCTACAACATATAAATTAATCTTTGTATTATGTAATAAATATCGTTTATGACTCTACTTCCTCAAGAACAAGAAATCAATCAATTATTCATTCAATCCTAATCAGAATCAATGTTATTTAAAATGATAACTAAGAATTATCGGAATGTATTAGAAAAATAAGTTGATAGAAATACAGTAAATCAAAGAAAAGAGAAGCGCTGTAAGCCGGATTCTGTTGAAGCTTGTTATTTATCTGCGTGATACATTGCTGCATCACTTTTGCTGCCTACCCCTCATCAATGGCCGGGCTAACCTTAAATGATGATATACTTGGCATTGCAAAGTATAATTTACTTCAGCTGTACTTTAGTAAGCCTCTTAATAAATAAAAACTTGTCTCATTTGTTTAGGCTTTTTTTTATTAATCCAATATTGAATTTTTTTCCGATAATCTATTTAACATAATATTTTATGTTTTATTAATTATATGCTTCGGTTACATATTATTGGTGTTTTTTATATTATAAAATGAATATTTATTTCTTTATAGTAGATAAAATTTTATTTTAGTTATCTTGTTGTTTTTAAATAATAATCTTTTTTTTTAACATTATATTAAATATTTTTTCAAATATGTATTTTTTTTCGCAAAAAAATTCAAAATAAGTTATACATTAGCTTCATCGTAATAATTAATTAACACAAAAGATTATGATGAAAAAATTTACCTCAGTTAAAGCATTCTACGCTTTTTCAGGAAAGCTTGTCTTTTCTATCTTGTTTGTTACTTTTCTATCATTAGTAAAAGGACAGGTCACTCAAACTTTTTCTTATACAGGTTCAGCACAATCATTTGTAGTTCCATCTGGCGTAACTACTGTAAGCGTCAAGATTTGGGGTGCAGGTGGAGCAGGGTCTGATGGCTCTGGAGGTTCCGGAGCATTTTTGAAAGGAACATTAGCTGTCACTTCTGGACAGACACTTACTATTGTTGTTGGGGGAGGAGGTAGTTTCAGCACTAGTGCAGTTTCTGCCGGTGGTTACGGAGGAGGCGGTGCATCAGGAGGGGCTTATGGTGGTTCAGGAGGAGGATATAGTGGTATCTTTAGCTCTGCCACACTTTCTCAAGCTAATGTTTTGGCTCTTGCTGCTGGAGGTGGAGGTGGAGGATATTATGGAGACTCATCTTATGGAGGATCTGGAGGAGCTACATCGGGAACAAATGGTGGTAATGCTGCTAGCACAGCATATACGAGCGGTAGAGGAGCAACAATAACAGCAGCTGGAACAGGCGGGCAATATAATGGAACTGATAACAGAAATGGTTATACAGGTGCAGCTTTACAAGGTGCAGCGGGTAACAGTTTTAGTGCTACTTATTCTTATTATGGCGGTGGCGGTGGCGGTGGCTACTATGGTGGTGGAAGCGGTTATAGTAGTGGATCAACAACTAATTTTTCTTCTGCCGGAGGAGGAGGGTCATCTTATATCAGTGGATCTTTGACAGCGACTACTAATACTGTTGGTACCACAAGTAATGCTGGAGCAGCGACCCAAGCACCTGGAAATGCCGAAACTGGCTATGTATCGGGAATTGGTAATGGAGGCGCTGGATCCATTTCTGCAACGGCAGGTAAAGGAGGCAATGGTTTAATTACTATTACTTATAATACAGTCGCTTGTACAACACCAGCAGCTCAACCAACAGCTTTGACTTTTGGAACTACATCTGCTACATCTATTGCAGGTTCATTTACTGCTCCTGGAACAGCACCTAGCGGTTATCTTATTTTAAGAAGTACAAGTTCCACAGCGCCAACACCAGTAAATGGAACTTCATATACTACGGGCAATACAGTGACTTTGGGTGGCAATTCTTATTATGTGCTTCAAGGAAGTGCAACAACAGCCAATGCAACGACATTTACAGATTCGGCTTTAACGAGCAATACAAGATATTATTATTACATCTATTCATATAATAATGCCTGTAACGGTGCACCTTATTATTTGACAACATCACCTCTTTCAGATAATAAAATAACTTGTGCTGCAGCTCCCACATCACTTTCTGTTGGAACAATTACTTCCACAGGAGCTACCTTCAGTTGGACATCTGCTGCAGGTGGAAATGCCGGAACCATCAGTTCAACACTTAATATCTATAGTAATAGTGGTTACACAACTTTAGTGACCTCGGTTCCTGGAGTTACTTCATCTTATGTTTTGTCTTCGGGATTAAATTCAAGTACAACTTATTATTATCAAATTGTCAATACTAATGTTGGAGGTTGTAGTTCTTCTACCAATGGCGGAAGTTTTACAACGCTTTGTGCAAGTGTAGGTATTCCTTATCTGGAAGATTTCAATAGTGTTACAACGCCAGCGATTCCAAGTTGTACTACAGTTATTAATGCAGGTTCTGGGAATTCTTGGGCAACCGCTGCTAATCCTGCAGCTAATGGTTTTTCTTCTCAAGTATTAAGATATGCTTGGAATACAAGTAATGCTGCTAATACCTGGTTTTTTACCAAAGGACTAAATTTAACATCTGGGGTATCATACAGATTGACATTTAAATATAATAACAATAGTTCCGCATTTGTAGAAAAGATGAAAGTGGCTTATGGTACAAATAATACTGTTGCAGCAATGACTAATACTTTAGCAGATTATTCTAACATTACTGGAGGTGCATCCACTGCAAATTCTGTTATAATAGATTTTGTACCTAGCTCTACAGGTGTTTTCTATATTGGTTTTCAAGCTTACTCTGCTGCGAATCAATATTATTTATATTTAGATGATATTGCTGTCAATGTTTCTCCGGATCCAATTGTTGTTACACCGGCAGCTCCAAGTTTTTGTGCCGGAGGCTCAACGACATTGACGGCTTCTAGTACTACTCCGTATACCTATAGCTGGTCACCAAGTACGGGACTTAGTTCTACTTCTGGCGCTACAGTTACGGCAAGTCCAACTACTACGACAACTTATACAGTTACTGGAACAAGTGGAAGTATAACCAATACAAAAACGGTGACGGTAACGGTAAATCCAGTTCCTACCAATGTATGGATTACAGAAACGCCATCTTCTGCGGTTGCGTGTGATATGGATTATGTTAAGCTGGATGCGAGTGGAGGAATAGGAAATGCTGTGGCATACAGTGAGGATTTCTCTGCAGGAGTTGGTAGTAATTGGGCATATGCTGGAACTAATACCAATATTATTGGGGTTTATTACAATTCCAACAATGCTGGAGGTACTGCTTATGAAGCCGGATTGAGTTGGAGTTCAGGTTCTAATACAACAGGAAATTGGGTGTTTTTACCATACAATGTATCTACTTCTCAAAATATTCCGATCGATATTTCAGCCTTTACAAGTCTTAATTTATCATTCAAATATATGTTTGATGCTGATATAAGTTCTAGCTATGTAAGGGGGATTTATGTTGATGTATCAACTGATAATAATTCTTGGACTAATGTATGGAGCAGAACAGCAATTACTGCAGATATTGCAGCAACACAAATTAGTAATGTCAGTCTAGCGCCTTATATTGGGAATAACCAACTCTACATAAGATTTAGATATACGGGAGAAAGCTATGGTTTGTTTGATTGGTATATAGATGATATTGTTTTGGACGGTAATAAAAAACTGGTTACATGGTCTCCTTCTATAGGTTTATATACAGATGTAGGACTTACGATTCCTTATAATGGTACAGATTATCTTTCAACAGTATATGCTGCTCCGGGTACGGCAACTGCATATACAGCTAAAGCAAGTTTAGGAACTTGTGATAAGACGGCGGTTACCTCATCTATTGTTAGAAGTAAAATGCAATATACAGGTACAGGAACCGATTGGAGCACTGGATCTAATTGGTTTCCAGCGGTAGTTCCTGATGTTACAAAATGTGTCAATATCCCTGCTGGTAAAACGGTGGAAATTAATGCAACGGCTGAAGCAAAAACAATAACTATTGCTAATACAGCTAAACTTACAGTTAAGGCTAATAATTCACTTAGAATTATCGATTATATTAATATTACTAATAATTCCAATAATGATAATTTAACAATTGAAAGTGATGCTGTATTGCTACAAGATAATGCTAATGCTGCGAATTCCGGAAAAATATTAGCACATCGCGATGTAAAAATGCGTAAAATGGATTACACTTACTGGAGTACGCCAGTAACAGGTCAAAAACTATTAAATGATACTACTTTGAATGATGGTTTTTCTGTAGGAACACCAAATAACAGAATTTTCTACTACAATGAGCCAAATGATACATTCAAAGCGATTCCTGCTACCGAAACCACATTTATTAATGCTAAAGGATATGCTATTAGAGGTAAAGATAGTTATGATCCAGCAGTACTGACTTCAGATAACACATTGAAATTTGTGGGTACTCCAAATAACGGATCATTTTCTACAAATATCCAAAGGTCGGCCAATACGGACACAGGTGGAACAGTTGAGCATGGTTATAACCTCATTGGAAATCCTTATCCGTCCAATATTGATTTTATTAAATTTTATAATCTTGGTAATAATAAAAATATCATGTATGGAAAAGCGTGGTTCTGGACAGATATAACCCCGGTTACAACGCAGCAAGGATCAAGTTATTTAGGAAACAATTATGCAACAATTACTTTGGCAGGAGGAACGCCGCCAACTTACAGTGATACTACAGTAACACCTTCGCCATCTTCTGGGGCGTATACACCAACAAAGAATATCAAACTGGGTCAAGGTTTCATTGTTCAAGCTAAAAATCTTGGAACAGGCCAGGTTATAAGTTTTGATAATACAATAAGAACAAATGAGTCTGGAGTATTTTACAATAACAAGGATACAGATCAAACCAATCGTTATTGGTTGAAGCTGATTTCTCCTCAAAATGTTATTAATACTATATTAATAGCGCATGTGGATGAGGCAACTAATAATTATGAAGGTGATTATGATGCGGACATTCTCGTTGTTGGTGATGATTCCTTCTATTCTAAAGTCGATTCACATAAACTTCAGATTCAGGCAAGAGGAAGTTTTGTTGATAGTGATGTAGTTACGGTATCAGCTAAATATTCTGCAAACGGCACTTATAAATTTAGTTTGGAAAATAATCAAGGGATTTTTGCACAGAATCAAAACGTATATCTGAAAGATAAATTACTGAATATTATAACAAACCTCAAAGAAAAAGATTACAGCTTTATAGCAAGTAAAGGAACGGATGAAACACGATTCGAAATAGTATATAAAGATGATACTATATTAGAATCTGATGTTATGACTAAATCCGAATTTGAGGTTTATAAATGGAATGGTAATTATATTGTAAAATCTTCTAAATCTTTAGGTAATGTTGAAGCTTATGATACATCTGGAAGATTAGTGTATTCTGTAAAAACAAAAGAAACAACTTTGGAAATTGATGCTTCTAAATTGGTTAATGGAGTTTACATTATAAAAGCAGAAAATTCTGGCGACTTAAAAACTAAGAAAATTATTAAATAATAAGTAAGAAAATATTGTTAACAAACCATCTCAAGTAGATGGTTTTGTTGATCTTAAAGCTTTGTAATTAAAAATTTATAATAGCTAAAATTCGATTAATTGAATTTTATATTTTAAATAAACTTATATTTGTCTCCTGCAAAACATAAATTCGATGAAAAAAAATCTATTCTCCGCTTGGAAGTTGATGGGCTTTTCTGGTCTACAAACATTTCTTTTTTCTTGCTTTTTTTTAATCAGTTTCCATAGTTGGGGACAAGTTCTTACTGAAAATTTTACAACAGGTTTGCCTTCTAGTTATACAACTGGAAATATAGTTTTGAATTCTGGTAATTGGAATGGTACAGATGTTATTAATGGCTCAGGTGTGGCAGGATTTAGCGGCAGCTATTGTCAGCTAAGAAGTGCAACTGGTGCACAGATTACCTCTCCGATTATTGCTACGGGAGGAATAAGTACAATTCAGTTTAAAGCAAGAGGTAGTGCTACTACTAATGGTATTCAGGTAAATTATAGAATTAACGGAGGAAGTTGGACGGCAGCTACAGGTTCTCCTTTTGCTCCTACTAATTCTGGTGTAACAACATATACTGCTACTATAAATAATACAAGTAATAATATAGAATTCCAGTTTTACAGAACGGCTGGAACTATATATATTGATGATGTTGTTGTTAATGCTCCTGTAGTTAGTACTCCAACTTTAACAGCTTCGGGAACACTAAATGAAGCAACGCTTAACGGAGCAACAGTTGGATTAACACTCGGCAACGATACATTTGCAGACGCAACATTGAATGTTTCAAATTTTACTTTAAACAATGCGCCTTCTGGAGTAACTATTCAAAATGTTGCATATAATTCTTCAACAACAGCAACGCTCACATTAGCTTATAACAATACAGATTTTGATACTAATGTGACTAATTTTAGTATTACCATTAACGGAAGTGAACTTGCTTCTGCTTCAAATTTAACATCCAATAGTTTAAATATCACAGCAGTTACAGAAACACTTACTGTTAATACAGGGACTTTAGCTTTTGGAACAGTCTGTAATGGCTCTTCTAAGGAGCTTTCGTTTACTCTCTCAGGAACAGGACTCAAAGCAGGAACAATTAGCTTAGGTTCATTAGCTGGATATTCTTACTCTGAAACATCGGGTGGTATTTCTGTGACAGGCTTTTCGCATTCTGGTGGGGATCTCGCTTCGAAAACCATTTATGTTACGCTGACTCCAACTGCAGCTAATCAAACTTATAATGGAAATATTGCAGTTTCTGGTGGTGCAGCTACGGCTGTTAATAAAGCTGTTACTGGTAATTCCACAAGTACGGCTCAAGCCATCACAACTAATACAATTACGACATTTGCCCAAACTACTGCAACATTACGAGCTACATCAATCACCCAAGGGACTTGTCCTGCTTCTACAATTCAAGGTTTTGTTTATTCGATAAAATCTACTAATCCAACTCCGACAGTTGGAGGAACTGGTGTTACTAATGTGACAGTTACACTTGGTAATACAACTTATGGTGCAACTTCATTGTTAGAAGCAACTACTTATGCTGTTCAGGCTTATTTATATAATGGTACAACTTACACTTATGGAGGCGTACAGGAATTTACAACGACTTTTACAGGAACTCTTAATAATGTAACTAGTGCAACCGCTTGTTTAACAGACGATGGAGGAACGATTTTTTGGACTGCCCCTGTATCGGGAGTTGCTCCAACAGGTTATATGGTTTTTGCAGTTACAGGAGCAACAACACCTTCAGGAACGCCTACTACAACATTAGCAGATTATAGTTATGCGAACAGTAATTTTTTTGTCGCTACTAATAATGCAACACCCACAACGTTAGGCAAATTACTTTACAAAGGCACAGCTACATCTGTAGATATTTCCGGATTGACAGAGAATGGTATTTATTCATTCATGATTCTTGCCTACCAAGATGGTGCTTCTGTTAGAAGGTTTTCAAGTGGATCCGCAGGTTCGAGAGCTTTGAATCTTCTTGCTCAGGATGATGTGAAAACTTTCACAGGGACTCCATCAAATAATCAAGTGACTCTTGAATGGACACATAACACGGCAACTTGTTTTGACGAAGTTATGATTGTAGCCAATCAAGGCGCTGTAACTTATATTCCATCTGGAGACGGAAGCAGTATCATTGCTGATGATTCTTGGAATAATGCCGGCAATCAGGTGGTGTATAAAGGAACAGCTCTCAGTAAAGCAATAACTAATTTTACCAATGGAACAGAATATTGCTTCAAAATTTGGCTAAGAAAAGGAACAACTTGGAGCGATGGAACTAATGTCTGCGTTACACCAGAGATTACATACTGTGCTTCTTCAGGGAATACAGATTATAATACAGGAATCAGATATGTAAAATTTAATACAATTGAAAATACAACTGCTGCAACTAAAACTGTAGGATATACCAATTTTACAACACCAACGACAACAGTTGTAAAAGGAGAAACTTATCCATTAACGGTTCGTGTTAATACAGCTGGGGATTATATTGTATATAGTAAAGTTTGGTTTGACTGGAATCACGATGGCGATTTTGCTGACTCCGGAGAAGAATTTGATTTGGGAACAGCGACTAATGTAACAGATGGAGCGACATCTCTTTCGCCTCTTAGTATTGCAGTTCCAACAACTGCAGCATTAGGTGATATAAAAATGAGAGTGAGTGCAAAATATTTATCTGCTTCAACTTCTTGTGAAACGGGATTTGATGGGGAAGTAGAAGATTATATAGTTACAATTATTCAACCAACAAATCAGGAAATCAATATCAAAGGGAATAATATCAGTATTCCAAATAATTTTGATGAGCCTTATGGTCTTAATAATACACTATTCGCTGCGACTAATTTAGGAACCGATTCTGTGGAGAAAGAATTTGTGATTGAAAATTTAGGTTTAGCCAATCTTAATCTTACAGGAACACCAATTGTGAATATCACGGGACTTAATCCTTCCGATTTTATTGTTACACAACAAGCAGTTTCACCTGTAGTGAATGGAATTACTACATCATTTAAAATTAAATTTCATCCAACTGTTGCCGGACTCAGAGAAGCGAATGTAAGTATTGCGAATAATGATGCTGATGAAAATCCCTATGTCTTTAAAATTCAGGGAACGGGAACTTGTACCACTTCGCCTTCGATTACGGCATTTCCAGTAAGTGGGCCTGCCAATACTAAAGTTACATTTACAACTTCAGTTAATGATTTGACTGGTGCTGCTGTTACTTATAATGGAGCGAGTGTACCATTTGATCTCATATCATCAGGAAAGATCGAAACATTAATTCCCACAGGTGCAACTGATGCTAATTTTGTGGTAACGTTAGCAAGTGGATGCTCTTTCACTCAGGCTTTTGATGTGATTGATAATTTAGTTACAGATTGCGAAAGTGCTGGCGGAAGTGGAGGTTCTGTAACGCCGGCTTCTGATATTATTATTTACGAACTTTATGATGAGAACGGAGGTTCTGGTGGTATTGTTACACTTTATAACAGAACAGGTGCTACGGTTAACTTGAGTACTTATTCAATCCAGAGAGCCGGAGATTATGGTGGAACGTATACAACTTACGCTAATCTTACCGGAACTGTTGCATCTGGTGCTGTTGCAGTGATTGGAGTGAGTTCTTCTGTGTGTGGGTATGCGCCTACAGGTAACGGAAGTTTTGGTTCTACAGGATTTAATGCGAATGATGGATTTAGATTAATGAAAGGTTCCACGATTATAGATGATGTCCACGCACCCAATACAGTCGGCTATTATCTCAGAAGAAAAAATGAATATCTGTCTCCAAAAACTGTTTTTGATGCTAACGAGTGGACATCCCAGGTTTTATCCAGTGGACAATGTTTATCTTCTAGCGACGTAGCACAGCCGCCTGTGGCTAAAAATCCGCCGGTTGTCAATACGCAACCAACCTATTCTCTTTCTTGTGATGTTGTCGGTACGTCTTTAGCAATTACTGCAACGGAAGGTTTTGCCGGAGGAAATGGATTGGCTTATCAATGGTACGAGTTAGGAAATACCGGAAGTTGGACTGCTGTTTCAAACGGCGGTGTTTATTCTGGCGCAACATCGCCAACGTTGAATATTTCTGATGTCAATGGATTGGATAATTATCAATATTATTGTCAGGTAAGAGAAAATACACAGACTTGTTATACGGCAACCAAAGCTGTACAAATCAGGCCAGCATCTAATACTTGGGCAAGTAATGTCTGGTCAAACGGAACACCGGTTTTAGGGAGCAAGGTAATCATTGCAGGAAGTTATAATTCTCAAACTAATGGTGCTTTGGATGTTTGTGAGCTCACAGTGAGTTCTACAGGAATAATGCTTGTAAAACCAAATTATCCTATTAAAGTCAAAAAGAAAATTACCAATCAGAATTCTACGGTCAATAGTTTTGTAGTAGAAAGCGATGCTAATTTGATTCAGACGGATAATATAGCTAATGAAGGAACTATCAAGGTTGAGAGACAGGTTTCTGATATGAATAATGTAACCGGACATATCGATTATGTTTATTGGAGTTCACCGGTTGCTGGACAAACGATCAAAGGAACGAGTGGTTTCTCTCCGAATACACCTTCAAACGGTTATCTTCAGTATAACGAATCGACGGATAAATTTACGGTGACTTCTGATGCTACTTTCCAAACGGGGAAAGGTTATGCAATCCGAGCAGAAAATTCTTTGCCTGATGGATATGGCAAAACTTATAGCTTTACAGGAGTCCCAAACAATGGAAATCTTCAGTTCTCCAGTTTGCAAAAATCAGCAGGAGCAGACAAAGGCTATAATCTTGTCGGCAATCCTTATCCGTCTAATATCAGTTTCGATTTGCTTTACAGTTTGAATAGTTCCAAAATCTATAACACAGCCTGGTTCTGGACTAATATAGATTATACTGCTACGCAAATGGGCTCGGGATATACAGGAAACAACTATGCTGTCTTCAATGGTTCAGGAGGTGTGCCGCCGGCCTATGATTGGGCAGATTATGATCCTGAAAATCCAAGTGGTATCACACCAAATGGAAATATAAAAGTAGGACAGGCTTTTATTGTACAGGCGAAAACTGCTGGTGCATTAGATTTTAATAATGGAATAAGAATTACTGATAACGGGACTTTCTATCAAAAAGGTGTAACGAAAAATAGATTTTGGTTAACAATGAGATCTCCAAAAAATATGGTTAACACAATTTTGATTGGTTATATCCCAGGTGCAACCAATAATTACGAAACAGATTTTGATGGTGAATTATTTGTTGTAGGATCTGATTCTTTCTATTCAGTTTTAGGCGCTAAAAAATTAGCAATCCAAGGTAAAGAGGATAATTTTTCTAATGAAGATGTAGTAACTCTGGGGAATGTTTTTTCAGCTGACGGAAGTTATGTCATCAGTCTGCAAACACCAGAAGGTATTTTTGAGGGTAACCAAACTGTTTATTTAAAAGATAAATTGTTAAATAAATATATCAATCTAAGTACTGATACAAATTATACATTCACAGCAGTTAAAGGGACGGATGCAAGTAGGTTTGAGATTGTATATAAGGAAGATGCAGTTTTGAATACTGGAGCTAATTCCAAATCTGATTTTATCGTTTATAAAGATGGCAATAGTCAGGTTATCAAATCATCCAAAAAATTAGGCAAGATTGATATTTTTGATGCATCCGGAAAATTAATTAAAACAATTATTATAAATCATACCGAAGCCAAGGTTGATGTTAGTAACTTTTCAAACGGAGTTTATATCATGAAAATCGAAAACTCTGGAGATATAAAATCTAAAAAATTCATCAAATAGAATTTTATTTTCTAATATTAAAGGCACTTTTTAGTGCCTTTTCTTGTTTTTGTATCTGTCAAAAAAATCAAACACTTATTTGAATATTCGTATTTAATTTCTAGAATTGATAATTAATTAAAAATAAATTAACTTTTTTTATATGAGTATATAAAAATTAATTAATTTAGCGCCCTCATTTCTACTTTTTTAAAATAGAACCTTATATATCGATGAAGAAAAATTTATTTAATCAACAAAACACAAAAACTTTTTACCATCAATTTTTATTACTATTAATATTATTCCTTTACAGTAATGCTTGGGGGCAAGGTACTGAGTCATTTGTTAATATTACAACAGGACAAACAGGTTATGCTTCAAGAACATGGAATGGGGATAATGGGCAATCATGGACTGCAAGTGATGCTAGGACTGATCAAAGTATTAATACTGCAGCTGTAACTGTTAGAAATGGAGCTTTGACATTTGGTTTAACAACTGCACAAAAAAATGCTGGTATTGGTACATTGACGCTTAATGCTGCTGCAAAAGTAACTCCATCAGATAATGGTAGTTTAGAGCTAGTTATTAATGGTGTAACTGTAGGAACAAATAAAACTGTTACAGGAAGTACAACCACATCAGTTTCTTGGACTGGTATTAATGTAGCAACAATCACAAGTATTGTAATTAATCAAAAAACGTCAGGTGCAAGAATTACAATTGATGATATAAGTTGGACATCATATTCCGCAACACCCTGCTCTGGAACACCTGCGCCAGGAAATACTTTAGCTTCAGTTAATCCGGTTGTTTCTGGAAATACTACCGTTCTCTCGTTACAAAACTCAACAACAGGTTCTGGTGTGACATATCAATGGCAGAGTTCTGCTGATGGGGTTTCTTATAATAATATTTCAGGGGCAAATGCAAGTACATATACTGCTACGGTTAGTGCAAAAACTTGGTATCAATGTATTGTTACTTGTAGTGGTAGTTCCGGAACATCCAGTCCTGTAACAGTTAATATTGATTATTGTACACCAACTTATTCTTCTGGAGGTGCAAATGATATAATTACCAAGGTACAATTAAATACACTTAATGATACAACTATTCCCATTACTACACCATATTATTATGACAGAAGAAGTGCACAGAATGCAATCCCTGATTTACAGAGAGGGTCTACTAATACTGTTTTGGTTACGGTTGGTAATGATACTAATCAATATGGCCGCATTTGGATTGATTTTAATCAAAATGGCGTATTTGAGTCAGGAGAATCTTTTGCTACAGCCACTAATTGGGGGAACAATGGTACGGGAAGTATAAGTATAGTTGTTCCAACGGATGCTGTACTAGGTAATACAAGAATGCGTATCCGTGCAGGTGATGATAATTTGCCTTCAAGTTCTCAGGCATGTGGAGCTTCGGGATCCAACTACGGAAGAGCAGTAGATTATACTGTTAATATAACTGTATCTAGTGCCTCTACAACTGTAACTCCAACATCGTTAACAGGATTTAATGCAACAACAGCATCTGATTCTACACAACAAAGCTTTACAGTTTCTGGTGCAACTTTAGGGAGTAACACTATCACAATAACACCACCAACGGGTTATCAAATTTCTACAACCTCTGGTTCAGGGTATTCTTCCACACCTATTGTTTTAACACCAACTTCCGGAACAGTTGCGAGTACAACTATTTATGTTGTGCTTAAAAAAAGTTCTACAACAGGAGCTGCAAACGGTTCAATCACTGTAAGTTCTCCTGCGGTAACGCCAGATAAAACAATTAGTTTAACAGGTACAATTAGCAAGGCGACTTTCACGTCTGTGAATTCGGGGACTTGGGAAGCTGCTGCTAGCTGGGATCTTAACGCTGTTCCGGGTGCGGATGATAATGTGGTGATATTAGCAGCGCATACTATCACTGCTACAACTGCACAAACAAGAAATTCCGGAACTACAACTACAGTTTCCGGTGTGTTAGCGACCAATGATTCTTATCTTAATAACGGAACCACAACCATTAATGGAACGTTCCAGATCAATGCTAATGGCTGGGGCGGAGGTTCTAACGATTTTGTTTATGCATCATCTGGTAATTTGATTTTCGCTCATAATAATGGCTCCGAATACGGATCAATAGATGCAACTCATAGATATTGGCCGGCAACATCCGGTCCGGTCAATGTTACAATCAATTCCAATAGTCCCATTAACTTGGGAGTTGCAAGAACAGTGACTGGTATTTTACAAGTAGCAGCAGGATTTAGAAATCTTGGAAATATTACTGTCGGTACTAACGGTACATTAAGATTGAATTCTGGCTACAGCTGGCTTAATACCAATAGTAGTCCTATTTATGGAACATCATCCAAATTAATTTATAATTCTGGCGGTTCTCCGGGTAGAAGTAATGAATGGACGGCTAGCGCAGGAACAGTCGGAACAACAGCGGGTCTTCCTCAAGACGTGCAGGTCAGCAATAATACAGCCATTAATTTTCCGAATGGAAATACTGCAACAGGTGCTGGTACAGTTGTGGCGATGGCAGGAGGTATTGTCACAGTAGACAGTGGTTCTGCTATTTATCTGGATTATGGTACGAACGGAAATTCGGCGCTGATTGTTACTAAAGATTTATTATTAAACGGAAGTTTGTCATTAGGTAATGCTGAAGGTGGTAATATCACTGTTGGTGGAAACTGGACACAAGCAACAGCAGCAACTTTTTCTCCAAAAGGAAGAAGAGTAATATTTAACGGATCAGCAACGCAAACTATTACAAAAACAGGAGGAGGAACTTTGGATTTTGACAGAGTGGAAATACAGAAAACCAATGCTACAAATGTTTCTTTAAGCAGTTCAGCAGGAAATCTTACCAGCTTAAACCTGAATGGAACCTATCTTAATGCACTTGCTATTATAGGTTCTGGAACCGGTGGTCTGAATCTGAATGCTAATACTTTGACATTTAACAATGATGGAGGTGATATCTATGTAGATGCAGCAAAAACAATTGTGGCTTCTTCGGGTGCTGTTATTAATTTCAATGCAAATAAAAAAGTTTCTAATAACTCAGGAACAGGCAGTCTGACTTTTGCAGCTAATGCAATAATTAATATTAATAACAATGCGACAGTTGATTTCGGAAAATCCTCCGGTACTAATATTTCTACAGTAAATGGTGTTCTTAATATCGTTGGGAATGGATCTTCAGTTACTCCAAATGGTCCGATCTATGCAACAGGTTCCAAATTAGTTTATAAAACTGCAGGAATATATGCGAGAAAAGCAGAATGGAATGCGACTTCCGGTGCAGGTTATCCATATGATGTACAGGTTACAGCCAACACAACTTTGAATTATCCAAACACAGGATCCGGTGCTTTCTCCACAGCTTTAGGAATTGCCAGAGACTTAACTATCGACAGCGGTTCCTCACTTTATATGGATTATGGTAATGGTGGAAACAAAAGCGGATCGCTTACTGTTGGCAGAAATATTGTTAATAGTGGAAGCTTATCTTTAGGAGATTTTGCAGGTGGAGATTTATCTTTAGGAGGTAGCTGGGCAAGTTCTGGTACATTTATACCGAACAACAGAGCTGTTACATTTAGTGGAAGTGATGGTAATGATCAAACTATCAATAGCGCAACAACCTTTGATTATCTTACTGTCAACAAAACAAGCACCGGAAGTGTTGTTTTGGCTGCAAGTATTATCGTTAATAAAGATTTAACTTTAACTAATAAAAGTATTGTTCTCGGAACTAATAATTTAACACTTCCAAACAATACCTCTATAATAAGTTCAAATGCTAATTCTTATATCCAAGCCATAGGAACAGGTAAATTAATACGTCAGAGTGTAGATGGAACTAAAGATTGGACATTTCCAATGGGCGTGGCTGCAGCAGGAAGATATGCACCGATTACTATTAAGAATTTATCAGGAACTACAGATTTATCAGTGAATGTAAGTACATCAATTACTCCTACTGTTTCTGATGTAACCAGGGTATTAAGTACAAAGTGGTTTGTTACAACAACAAATAATGTTACTGCCAATATATACACAGAATGGCAGGGTGTTGCTGCTGAGACTAATAGTATGACAATACCAGCAACAGGAAGTTTAGCAACGACTGTTGCTGGAGCACCATATACTTTTTACAATGTAAATCTGGTTGCAAACAACACCACTGCTACAGCTGTTAGTCTATCCAATACCGCAGCGAACGGAATTGTAATCGGTAATGACAATGCAATCGCATTAGCGAATGACGATTGTTCTGGAGCAAATAATATTGTTATAAATGCAGCAGCTGTTACAGGGACAGTTGTTGGAGCTACTCAAAGTTTAGCTCCTACTTGTGGAGGTTCTGTGGCTTCAGATGTATGGTATAAATTTACGACTACAGATGCAGCTTATTATAAAATAGATGTTCAAGGTGCTATTTCTGGCTTTGATGCTGTTTTGGATTTACGCTCAGGTGCTTGTAATGGTACGTCAATTGCTTGTGCTGATGCTACAGGCGGAGGAGCAATAGAAACTATTACTCAATTATTAGATGCTAATACAACTTATTATTACCGTGTTTACAGATACTCAAACTCAACAATAGCAAATTATAGTTTTACTACATCAGTTACTTCATTGTCTACTATTATTGCTACACCTACAACATTAGCTTTTGGTAATGTTAGCTTTGATACTAATTCTGATAAAACATTTGCAGTTAAGGGCAGTTCTTTGAGTCCTGCAAATGGTAATATTTCAATTGCTGCTTTGTCAGGGTATAGCTATTCTTTAGATGGTATAACTTATTCATCTACAATCGATGTTCCTTATACTGGTGGCAATCTTTCAGAGAAAACAATACATGTAAGATTTCATCCTACATTGACTTGTACAGATTATAATGGCAATATTGTTTTATCAGGAGGAGGAGCAACTTCGGTTAATGTTTCTGTAATAGGGAAAGGAGTTGTTTCTGCAACTGTAGCTACGGATATAACAGCAAGTACATTTACAGCTAATTGGAATGCAGTGGCTGGAGCTGTAGGGTATGAACTGGATGTTTATAAAAAGGTTGTCAATCCAAATGCTACAGAGTTATTTATTTCGGAATATGTTGAAGGATCAAGCAATAATAGATATATTGAAATATTTAATGGTACAGGTAATACAGTTGATTTAAGTGATTACCAGTTAAGATTGTATGCAAATGGAAGTAGTACGCCAACTAGTTTGACACTCTCTGGGAATTTAGAAAACAACTCTACGATTGTTTATAAGAATAATTTAGCAACCATTTATACAGGAATAGCGACTGTTGCTGCAACTGTGATTAATTACAATGGAAATGATGCTGTAGCTTTGTATAAGGTTTCTACTGCATCTAATGTTGATATTTTTGGAAAGATTGGTAATGACCCAGGAACAGCGTGGACTGGAGCAGGAGGTTATTCCACTTTAGATAAAACATTAAGAAGAAAATCTTCCATATTAAATGGAGTTACTGTTAACCCAGCAGGAACAGGATCATCAGCTTTTACAACTCTTACCACAGAATGGGACGTATATAATATTGATAATATTTCTGGTTTAGGTTCTCATGATTTTGATGGAGGTACAAAATATACATACATTGTTCAGGACGAAAATGTAGGTAACGTAACTTCACATACAATTACAGGGCTTGATGCAAACACTGAATATTATTATGTGGTAAGAGCAATCACTGCAACTTGCGAGTCATCTAATTCTAATGAAATTAAAGTAACAACAACCAATACTATTATCTGGAACAATAATGCTTGGACCAATACAACAGGGCCAAATACAACTTTAGATGCAATTATCAGAACGCCTTATTATGTGAAAGCTAATTCAGATGAATTTGCAGTACACAATTTAACAATAGAAAATACAGGTTTGTTGAAAATTAAATCCGGACACGGAATTACTGTAAGTGGCGACATTACAACACCTGATAATAAAATAATTATTGAAAGTGATGCAAGTCTTACTCAGACGAAAATTGCTAACGGAAACAGTAATAATAAAGCTATCGCGAAAAGAAATGTAAAAATGAAAACTCTTGATTATACTTATTGGAGTTCTCCTTTACAAGATCAGATATTGCTCAACACAACTAACGTGAATGCTGCAAACAGTAGTGGTGGTTTCTCTGCAGGAACTCCAAATAATAGAACTTATGAATATAATGAGGTAACAGATAATTTCAAAGCTACAACCAATGCAACATTTGTTCCTGCAAAAGGTTATGCAATTAGAGGTAAATCAACCTATGGGACTGTACTTGCAGTGGATTCTTTAACTTTTAATGGAAATCTTCATAATGGTGATTATTCCATCCAAATTCAAAAATCTAAGAATACAACAGGTGCCGGAGGTGCAATTTATGAACACGGTTATAATTTGATTGGTAATCCTTATCCATCTAATATTAACTTCATAAAGTTGTATAATTTAGATCAAGGAAATGGCAGTAAAAATAATGATGTAATTTATGGTAAGGCTTGGTTCTGGACCAACTTCTCTGCAAGTGGAACACAGGCAGGTTCATCTTATGCAGGTAACAATTATGCAACTATTACGCTTGCCGGTGGAACATCTCCTACCAGTGTAGATTCTGCTGAAGGAAATCCAATTCCTAATGAGTTTATAAAAGTAGCACAAGGTTTCATTGTGCAAATGAGAGGGACGCCTCCAACAGGAACTACACCTAATCTTGGAACAGTGAAATTTGATAATTCAATCAGAACCAATAATAACACAGGGCATTTCTACAACAATAATAAAAATGCTGATGAAGAAATCAATCGTTACTGGGTTAAGATAGTTTCTCCTTATAATATTGCGAATACAATTTTGATAGCCCATATGGATGGTGCAACAAACAACTATGATGCTGATTATGATGCTGATTTGTTAGCAGTAGGTGATGATTCATTCTACTCAAAGGTTAACGCTCAAAAGTTACAAATCCAAGCGAGAAATAATCCATTGAATAACGAAGATGTTATTGCATTGGGAACTAAACATGCAATGAGTGGACTTTATAAAATAAGTTTGGGTAATAGAGAGGGTATTTTTGCTGGTAGTCAAAAAATCTATTTGAGAGATAAGCTAACAGAAACATATACAGATCTTACTATTCAGGATTATTCGTTCAATGCAAATCAAGGAATAGATGATAACAGATTTGAAATCGTGTACAAAAATAAAGAGGTTTTGGGAAGTGAAAGTATCGGAAAATCTGATTTCCTGGTATATAGAGACGGAAATAATTTTGTTGTAAAATCATCCAATAATTTGGGTAAGGTTGAGCTGTATGATGTAACTGGAAAATTGGTACAATCGAGATATTCTTCGGACAAAGAAGTTAAATTCGACAGTTCTGTACTTATTTCAGGAGTATATATTATAAAGGCTGAAAATTCTGGAAATATCAGAACGAAAAAAATAATTAAGTAAATATTTCTTAAAAGTATTGTTAATATTATTTAATGTTAATAATTTTAAGGATTTTGTTAAATTTTTATATCTTTACAACCTGAAAAATATGTTTAGTTTTAAACCATCGATGAGAAAATATTTAATCTTAATATACCTGAGTTTAAGTGTAATGTCTTTTGCTCAATTTAAGGAGAATGCTTTTGATAATGAGCAATCCAAAGTTAGTCAGGAAAATGCTGTTAATCAAACTTCAGCATTTGAAGAAGAACCAACAACAGCATCAGCATTACCTCCAGGTGGTGAACAGCCGGAAGGTCCAGGTAACCCTGGTGAACCAGTTCCTATTAATGGATTTGTTCCGGTGTTGTTATTAACTGGTATTATGTTAGCAATATATTATCAAAGAAAAAAGAATAAAATTAATATTTAAATTTTTAAATCCGAAATTTCAATAATTTCGGATTTGTTTTACCTGATGTATAAAATTTTCATAAAACCTTTGTTTGACTTTGTTTTTGCGTTTTTACTTGTTCTGATACTATCTCCTGTATTTGTAATAATAATTATCCTATTATATTTTTTCAATCAGAAGAATGTATTTTTTTTACAAGATCGGCCGGGTAAAAATGAAAAGGTTTTTAAAATTATAAAATTCAAGACCATGACGGATCAAAGAGATGAGTTTGGAAATCTTTTATCCGATGAATTGAGACTTACAAAGTTAGGTAAGTTTGTCAGAAAAACTTCTTTGGATGAGTTACCACAATTAATCAATGTTGTAAAAGGCGATATGAGTTTTATTGGTCCAAGACCTCTCTTAGTTCATTATCTTCCATTATATAATGAAGAGCAGAAAAAAAGGCACAATATAAAACCAGGTATTACCGGCTGGGCTCAAGTCAATGGGCGTAATGCAATTACCTGGCAACAGAAATTTATATTTGATGTTTATTATGTAAACAATTTAAGCTTACTTTTAGACTTAAAAATATTTTTATTGACCATAAAAAAAGTAATCAAAAGCGAAGGGATCAACACAGCTGGTGTAGCAACTACAGAAAATTTCAAAGGGAATGAATAAAGAAGTTTGTATTTTGGGCGCGGGAGGACACGCAAAAGTAGTAATTGAAGTAGCTGAGGATTTAGGTTATAAAATTACTGGTATTTATGATCAGAATATAAATGTTACAACTATATTAGATTATAATGTCTCCAATGACATTGATTCTTTATTACTAAAAGAGAATATATTTTACGCATTTGGAAGTAATTATAATAGAAAAAGTAATTCTCTAAAATATAAATCTGCTGATTTTAATTTAATACATCCTCATTCTATAATATCCAGAACTGCTGTTTTTGGTTACGGTAATGTAGTAATGGCTGGAACGGTGATTAATTCTTCTGTTCAAGTAGGAAATCATTGTGTTATCAATACTTCTGCCTGTATAGACCACGACTGTGAAATTGAAGATTTTGTACATATTTCGCCCAACGCTGCTCTTGCGGGTAATGTAAAAGTCAAAGAAGGTGCTCAGGTCGGTATTGGTGCCTCTATTAAACAAAATGTAACAATTGGGAAATGGTCTGTAGTGGGAGCCGGTGCTGTTGTTATCAATGATGTGCCTGATAATGTGATAGTAGTAGGAAATCCTGCGAAAATAATAAATAACATTCCAAAATAGTATAAATATTATTTTCTATCAGGTTAAATAATTTTCCGTAATAAAGTTAAATAATATTAACTTTGTTAATAATAAAATAAATTTGGGCGATTCTAAATTAGTCACTATTAATGAAATCTAAAATCTGGTTATCATCTCCGCATATGGGTGGTGGAGAAATGAAATATGTTCAAGAAGCATTCGATCAAAATTGGGTTGCTCCGTTAGGAAAAAATGTAGATGAGTTTGAAACTGCAATAGAAAATTTTCTTAATGAAAATAAGTTTGTTTCTGCACTTAGTTCAGGAACTGCAGCTTTACATTTAGCATTGGTTCAATTAGGTGTCGGATATGGAGATGAGGTAATTTGCCAATCGTTTACTTTTTCGGCTTCTGCTAATCCAATTAAATATTTGGGAGCCAATCCTGTCTTTGTCGATTCTGATGAATCTAATTGGAATATGTCACCGGTTTACTTAGAACAAGCTATCCAGGATAGAATCAAAAAAAATAAAAAACCAAAAGCCGTTATTGTTGTTCATCTTTATGGTATGCCAGCAATGATGGATGAGCTTTTGGAAGTATGTAATAAATATGATATTCCATTAGTAGAAGATAGTGCTGAAGCCTTGGGTTCTACTTACAAAGGCAGACAGTGCGGAACTTTTGGAGAATTTGCTTTACTTTCTTTTAATGGCAATAAAATTATTACAACGTCTGGAGGAGGTGCCTTAGTAACTAATACCAAGGAACAAAAAGATAAAACAATTTTCTTGTCAACTCAAGCAAGAGACAATGCACCCCATTATCAGCACTCGGAGATTGGATATAATTATAGATTGAGTAACATTTGCGCCGGAATTGGTAGAGGACAAATGGAAGTTTTAGAACAAAGAGTGCAAAAGAGAAGACAGAATCATGATTTCTATAAAGAATTATTTTCAAATATAGAAGCGGCTAATGTTTTTTCAGAAATAAGTTCAGATTTCTATTCCAATCATTGGTTAACAAGTATTACAATTAATCCAACCCTTACAGAAAAAACCAATCTGGAATTAATGACTGCATTTGCAGAAGAAAATATAGAAACGCGTCCATTGTGGAAACCGATGCACCTTCAGCCAGTTTTTAATGATTGTCCATATTATGGAGAAACTGTTGCAGAAGATTTATTTAAAAGAGGCCTATGTCTTCCTTCAGGATCTAATTTAACAAATGATGATAAAAAAAGAATTAATGAAGTAATAAGTAAATACCAATTTTAAAAAAATAACTAACCAAATAAAATGGATAAGGTTAAAAATCCTAAAAGATTTTCACTGAATGATAACGTACTGGATCTTGCTGACTTAAAATTTTTGCCAAGATGGGTCATCTTAGTTATTGATATATTAATATTGATTCTTTCTCTTACTGTGTCTCATTTACTTATAATGGGGTTAGAGGTAAAACATTATAATGTTTTTCCTTTACTCTATGTCTTTATGTTTCTTATTTCAGTTAATGTTTTTTATATGTATATATTTAAAACTTATCTTGGAGTCATAAGACATTCTACTTTTGTTGATTTATTTAAAATATTTCTGGCAAATCTTTGTAGTAATTTAACCATCATTATAATCAACTATACTTATTATTTTGGGTCACAGCAAAAAGTGGTATTAATACCTTTTTTGGGGTTATATTTTGCAATCTCATGTCTTTGTTTATTTGTTTTCAGACTTTGTGTGAAAGGTGGATTTAATCTCATTAAAGAAAATAAGAGAAGCCTTAGCAGAAAGAAAATTTATATACTAGGCGATGATGACTTGTCCGTTGCTATTGCTCAGGTTATTCTTTCCAGTCCCAATTTACCTTTTGATATTCAAGGTTTTATATCTTACAGTAATAAAAAAGTAAATATAAAACTATTAGATAAAAAAATTATTACCAAACAGAATTTCATTAATAATTTAAGAAATGGGATTAGTGATATTAATGGAGTTTTGGTTATAAAAGAAGCACTTCAGAAAGATGAATTAGAGTTTTGGGTTAATTTATTTTTAGAATATAATCTTAAGATTTACAAAGCACCGGCAATGCAGAAGCTTAGGACAAACGACATTATTAATAATATCAAGACTATTCAAATTGAAGATTTGCTTAACAGAAAACAAATTAAGTTAGATAATCTTGAAGTTAAAAAAAGACACTTCCAAAAAACAATTTTAGTTACAGGCGGAGCGGGCTCAATAGGTGGTGAAATTGTAAGGCAAGTGGCACTTTTAGAGCCTTTGCAAATCATTATTTTAGATCAGTCAGAAACGCCGCTTTATGATACTGAATTGGAGATGAGAGAGTTATATCCTCATATTAATTTTAAATTTATTTTGGCAGATATCTCTAATCTTAGTCGATTGGAACCCTTGTTTGCTAAATATAATTTTTCGATGGTTTATCATGCTGCTGCTTATAAGCATGTTCCATTGGTTGAAGATAATCCCCATGAGGCAGTTTTAGTTAATGTTTTAGGAACTAAAAACTTGGCTTTGCTTTCAAACAAATATAATGTTAACCGTTTTGTAATGGTTTCAACGGATAAGGCTGTTAATCCAACTAATGTAATGGGAGCCTCCAAGAGAGTGGCAGAATTATTTGTTCAATCTCTTCAGAATTTAGAAGGAAATACTACAAAATTCATCACAACACGTTTTGGAAATGTTTTGGGATCAAATGGATCTGTCATCCCCCATTTTAGAAAGCAAATAGAAAAAGGAGGTCCTGTTACAATTACTCATCCTGAAATTGTGAGGTATTTTATGACCATCGCAGAAGCTTGTGAATTAGTATTGCATGCCGGAACAATGGGAGCGGGAGGTGAGATATATGTTTTTGATATGGGAGATCCTGTCAAAATATTAGAACTAGCAAAAAGAATGATTAAACTTTCAGGCTTCGAGCCGGATATTGATATTAAAATTATTTATACTGGATTGAGACCAGGCGAAAAATTATACGAAGAGCTTCTAAGTGATAATGCAAGAACTTTACCTACTTCTCATGATAAAATTATGATTTCTAAGGATCCGTCTATGCAATTCGCAGAAATAGATGAATTAACAGATCTTGTGATAGAGTTTTCTAAAAAAGAAGAAAAGCAGGAAATAGTAAGAATACTAAAATCTATAGTTAAAGAATTTAAAAGCAATAATTCTATATATGAATCGTTAGATAAATAAGTAATCCCTATATTTGCAAACCTTCAGTTAAGAATTATATATATGAGAAGAGCTTTATCCATAATTTTTATGGCGTCGTTGTTTTGTATGATATTTTCGTGTAAAGTAAAAGAAGATATCGATTACATGAAGAACATAGAACAGACGGCAATTCAAACCTCAATCCAAACTTCTACTTTCACTATTCAACCAGGCGATCAATTGGTAATAAGCGTGTCTGCAAAAGATAATGATGTAGTAAGACCTTTTAATCAAAATTATTCCGCAAGCGAGATTTCACAGTACTCTCTTCCAAGTACCAATCTTCCTATGCAGTCTCAATCTTCTTTTACAGGGCCTACTTATCTGGTAGATTCTAAAGGTGATATCTTATTCCCTATCATAGGAAAAATGAATACAACGAATAAAAGAATCGAAGAATTTCGCGATGAATTACAAGATAGACTTAAACAATATGTGAAAGATCCTGGCGTAATAGTGAGAAATACAAATTTTAAAGTGACAGTTTTGGGAGAAGTTAATAAAGCTGGTACTTATGTCATTCCAGATGGACAACCTACTACAATTTTAAGCGTACTTGGGATGGCAGGAGATTTAACAATATACGGTTTAAGAAAAAATATTCTGATTGTCCGAAATGTTGATAGTAAAACAACCAGCCAGTATATTGACATAACCAGCGCAGAATTTATAAATTCTCCATTCTATTATGTGAAACAAAATGATGTAATATATGTTTCTCCTAACAATACAAAGAAAAACTCATCATCTTTTGGACCTCAAGCCGGAATATTCATTTCGATAGCTTCAGTAGTAGTTGGTTTGCTAGCATTGCTTTTTAGATAATATTTATTATTTCTATTTTCAAATGGAAAAAACAGGTAATCAGCAAATGATTGGTATTGAATACTTCATCGGGTGGGATTGGTCGAAAAGTTATTTATTTCTAACAAAACTAGTACGTTGCTTGGTAATTATATATGTTTTTACAAAAACTTCTAATGCTGGATATATTAAAAAATCTGTTATAGCAAAAGATATTCAAAAATATTTTTGGAATACAATTATGAACGGTATACTAAGAAAGTCATTTCTTCTTGTTACTATTATGAGATACAAAACTTTTTTATACAAAGTACAGAGTGAAAGATTACATTTCAAAATACCCATACAATAATCTATAGCATTCAATGAAACTACTTAAGAAAGCAATACTAAATATTTTGCCTGATTTTCTTAAAACTAAATATGAATATATAATTCTAGATACAGTTCTATTATTATCTGAGAAAAATATTTTTAAAATATCAGATTATGGTAATAAGTATGTCTGTGGCTATAATAATAAATAAGCTTTTTAAATGGATAACGTAAAGAAAAAAGAAGAAGAATTTAATTTAAGAGAACTTATAAAACCCTACCTTAAAAAATGGTATTGGTTTGTTATCAGTATTTTTATAACACTTGTTTTAGCAGTTGTTTATGTGAAGTTTACGACTCCGTTGTACAGTATAAAATCATCAGTACTTATAAAAGATGCAAAAAAAATGTCTTCTGCATCTGGGGATTTTGGAGTATTGTCTGGGCTGGGTGGGTTCGCAGGAATGGGAACCAACAGTATAGAAAATGAGTTAGAAATTTTCAAATCTAAAAAGCTAGTACAAGACGTTGTACAGAATCTTAAGCTACAAATCAGTATTTTTTCAAAAGAAAAATATCACGATGTTGAAATTTATAAAGATACTAATCCATTTAATATTTATTTGGTAAGTGAAAAAAAATATGAGGAACTTCCGAAAAAACCTGTTAACATTAAGATAGAAAATAATGGGAAAATCACATTGTCGTCTGATGAATGGGAAAAAGATATTATAACAACTTATAATAAAACAGTTAGTCTTCCTTATGCAAATATTATAGTTGCCAAGAATCCAAAATTTAATTCTAAAAAAGTAAAGAAGATGAATTTAAATGAATTCTACTTTACTTTTTCTACATTGGATGATATTGTAGAAAGTTATCAAAAGGCATTAGATGTTGATCTAGTAGATAAGGATGCTACGATCATTGGTCTGTCAATGATTTATCCGAACAAGGAAAAAGCAATGGACATATTAAATGATATTGTCAGAATTTATAATGATTATGCGATAGTTGATAAGAATACAGAATCTAAGAAAACAAAAGATTTTATTGACGATAGAATTTCCCTTATTTCAAAAGAATTAGGAAATGTTGAAAATCAAAAAGAAAGCTTTAAAATCAATAATGATATTGTAGATATTCAGTCAGAAGCTAGGCTTAATTTGCAGATTAGTACTGATGCTGAAAGACAGATGTTACAGCTGAGTACTCAAATTGAGTTGGCGAATATGCTTTTAAATTTTCTCAATGATCCGAAAAATAGGTATTCTGTATTGCCAACAAATATCGGATTTGAGCCCACTGCAGCTTCTGCAGCTACTTCTGCAATCAATTTGTATAATGGAGCAGTTATAGAGAGAAACCGTTTGTTAGAAAACGCAACTCCAGAAAACCCATTGGTTATAGAAAATGCTAAAAAATTAGAAGCTTTGAGAGGATCACTTAAAGAGAGTTTGTTAAGAAGTAGAAATGCTTTTGAAGTTACAAGAGCCAGTGTTTCAAGTGAAAAAAGTAGTAGAGATATTAAAATCAATAAAGTTCCTACGCAGGAAAAATTATTTAGAAATATAGAAAGACAACAGCAAATTAAAGAAAGTCTTTACCTTCTTTTATTGCAAAAAAGAGAAGAAGCGGCTATCTCAATGGCAATTACAGGCAACAAAGCTAGGGTTGTAGATCATGCCTATGCTCTGAAAAAACCAGTGGCACCAAAAAAGATGATTTCTGTTTTAGGGGCGTTAATTTTGGGAGCTATTATACCATTCGCATTTATTTATATCAAAGAATTGTTGAATAATAAAGTTGTCACCAAACATGATTTGGATAAACTGATGGATAATTCTGTTCTTGCCGAAATACCTAGAATGGCTAAAAATGAAGGACATCTAATAATGCAGAATGATGTTTCTCCTTTAGCAGAAGCATTTAGAATACTGGTAACAAATATCAAGTTTATGTTACCTAAAAAAGACTCTGCGAAAGTCATTTTTATTACTTCAACAATAAAAGGCGAGGGGAAAACTTTTGTCTCGGTTAATCTTTCCTTAGCGATAGCAAACTCTCAAAATAAAGTTTTAGTAATTGGGTCCGATATTAGAAATCCTCAACTTCAGAGATATAACCCGGCGATGAAAAATGCGAAAGGTTTGACAGAGTTTCTTTATGGAGAAATAGATGATGCACATTCTATTATTTATCCTAGTGAAATAAATCCTAATTGTGATTTTATATATTCTGGAAGCATTCCTCCCAATCCAGCTGATCTTTTGCAAAATGGTAGATATCAAATACTTCTGGATAAAGTTAAGCATGATTATAACTACATTATTTTGGACACAGCTCCACTGATGTTGGTTACTGACTCTTTCCTTATTTCTAGTGTTGCAGATGCTACTATATATGTAACTAGATCTGAAGTTACGGAAAAAACATTCATCGATTTTGCTAATAAAAATGTAGAATCTGAGAAGATCAAAAATGTTGGTTTTGTTTTGAATGACATTCATAAAACTAATTTTGGCTATGGTAACAAATATGGTTATGGTTATCAAGCAGAAGAAAAAAAATGGTGGCAATTTTTTAGTTAAATTAATCATTGATTAAATTAATAATGGTTGGTTCTTCAAGTAAACTCACAATTAATGCTTTATCTGCAGTAGTACAAGTTGTTTTTACAGCATTGTTGTACTTCTTTTTGTATAGATATTTGTTAGCTAGTATTGGAGTTAAACAATTAGGGGTATGGTCTCTCATATTATCTTTCTCCTCCATTGCTAACTTAGCAAATATGGGACTGACTTCTGGATTAGTTAAGTTTGTAGCTGAATATATTTTAGAAGATGACAAAACTAAACTTGGGAAACTTATTTTTACTTCTATTGTATCAATGTCTGTTTTATTTGTTACTTTAAGTTTAATTATACTTTTTAGTGCGCAGTTTTTTTTAGGGTATGTAATTGATGAAAATTTTCTTGATATTGCTTTAGAAATCCTTCCTTATTCGTTAGCATCTCTATCTATCAATGCTATTGGAGGAGTTTTTACATCTATTTTGGAAGGATATCAAAAAAATTATATCAGAAATTTTATTTATATCATTTCTGGCATAATAATGTATGTTGGGGTTATTATTCTAACTCCTTTATTCGAACTTAAAGGGGTAGCAATAGCACAATTATTACAATCAGTGTTTATTCTTGTAGTTGCACTTGTATTTACTATAATTATAAATCCGAATAATAAAATAAGATATTGGAGATGGAGCTCAGCATCATTCAAAGAATTGTTTGATTATGGATATAAATTTCAAGTAGTTTCAATATGTCAAATGTTGTATGAACCTGCTACAAAATTACTTTTAAGTAAATATGGAGGGTTAGCATTTCTAGGGCATTATGAGATGGCAACAAAAGTAGTAAGCCAGTTTAGAGCTTTGTTAACCAATGCGAATCAAGTTGTTGTACCTGTTGTCGCAGAAAAGGCAAAATCACAGGAATCTTCTTTCTTACAAGTTTTTTATATTAAAATGAATCGTATTTTATTACTTTTCAATTTACCATTATCCACTACATTAATTTTAGCGGCTCCATTCATTTCTTTGATTTGGTTGGACGATTTTAATTTTGATTTCATTTTTTCTCTTTTAGTTCTAGCTGTAGCAACTTTTATTAATATTATGTGTGGTCCAGCTTACTTCAGTTCAATGGGACAAGGAAGATTGAATATTTTAATATTAGTTCATGTAGGAATGGCTATTGTAAATATTGCTTTAGGGATTTTATTGGGTTTCTACACTGGAGGATATGGAATTATAATAGCTTGGGCAATAGCTCTTTCAGGAGGGTCTTTAGTTTTGATTTTGAATTATAATAAAACATTGAAAGTCAGATTTTTTGATGTTTTTCAAAAAGAAGAATATAAATTATTAATAATAGGTGTTGTAATTTTTATAATTAATTTTTTACTATATCATTTCATACCTATTGAAAATAAAATTATTAAGATAATTATCAGCTTATCTACACTTTTTCTATATTTACCTTTGATTTTAAAGAATGAAAATGTTAAACAGACAATTTCATCAGTAAAAAGTAAAAAGCATGTTTGATAGATCATATTTACAAAATCCATTTCAAGAATACATTAGATGGATAATAACAAAAATAAAATATCAGTCTAAGTATGAGTTTCTTAGGATTGGATATATGTCCAAATTATATAATATTACTTTTGGTAAATATAATTGGGTTGGTAATAATGTTATTATGATTAATTCTTCTATTGGAGACTTTACATATATTTCGGATAGTTCTGTAATTAGTGAAACTGTTATGGGCAAATTTTGTTCAGTTGGTCCTAATGTTAGAACAGCGCCTGGAAAACACCCAACACATACTTTTGTAAGTACTCACCCTGCCATCTACTCTAATCCACAATATTGCCTAAAAAACTTTCAAACCAAAGATCATCATAATCCTAAAAGAAATGTTTATATTGGTAATGATGTTTGGATTTGTGCAAATGCTATTATTGCAGACGGCGTTACAATTGGAGACGGGGCTATCATTGCTTCTAATTCTGTTGTGACTGCAGATGTTGAGCCTTATGTGATTGTTGGTGGTGTTCCCGCAAAATTTATAAGGAAAAGATTCAAAGATGAACAAATAGATGTTTTGAATGAATCCAAATGGTGGGATCAAAGTATTGATTGGATTGATAATAATTCAGATATATTTTTGAATATCGAAGATTATTATAACTTTCACAAAAAAACTAATCAATGTCGGTAATATATAATTTTTATAAAGTAATTATTTTTAAATGGCATAGACTAAAAACAATTGTTTGGTATGGACTATTTTTCCAGAGGATAGGAAAGCATTGTGTCATTTTTAATCCGACATTAATCACACCAGACTCAATAGTTATAGGAAATAAAGTTTTTATTGGCTGGCGTGCTAGAATAGAAGGCGTGCAGCAATATCAAGCAAAGAAATTTAATCCAAGAATTGTTATTAATGATGGTGTTTCTATTCAACAAAATGTGCATCTTACTTGTGCAGATTCTGTTGAAATAGGTAAAAATACAGCAATTGCTGCAAATGTTACAATTACAGATATACATCATCCATATGATGATATAAATATGCCGATAGAACACCAGGAGATAAAAACTAAACCTGTTATTATAGGTGAAAATTGTAAAATTTATAATAACTCGGTTATTACGCAAGGAACTACAATTGGTAAAAATTGTACAGTAGGAGCTAATAGTATTGTTTCTGGTTCTTTTGATGATTACTGTGTAATAGCTGGTGCGCCGGCAAAAATTATAAAACGTTATTCTTTTGAAAAACAAGCTTGGTTAAAGACAGATGCCAAAGGAGAATTCATATAACCATGTTAAATTATAAAATGATGAAAAATATATTAATTACAGGCGGAGCCGGCTTTATAGGTTCAAATATTGCCCTTAAACTTATTGAAAAAGGATTGAAAGTAACTATCTTAGACAATCTTTCGCCCCAAATACACGGAGATAATCCTGATGTTACTTCACCCCTTTACCGAAATATAGTTAACAAAGTAAACTTTATAAATGGATCTGTAACGTCAAGAGAAGATTGGCTAAAAGCTATTGCTGGACAAGATGCTATAATCCATTTAGCTGCTGAAACGGGGACTGGTCAATCCATGTATGAGATCCAAAAATATATTGATGTCAATATTGGAGGCACAGCCACAATGCTCGATATTCTTGCTAATAAACCTCACCAAATCAAAAAGGTTGTAGTAGCAGCATCGAGAGCTATTTATGGAGAAGGTAAATATAAATGTAATGATCATGGAATTGTTTATCCAACAGACAGATTGGACGAAGATATGGCAAAAGGAGATTTCCAATGCAAATGTCCTATCTGTAATAAGGATGTAGAAATTCTCCCAACAACAGAGGATAGTAAAATCCACCCAACTTCAGTGTATGGTATAACAAAACAAAATCAAGAACAGCTTGTTTTAACTGTTTGTAAATCATTAGGCATTGCGGCAGTAGGGTATAGGTATCAGAATGTATATGGACCAGGACAATCATTGTCTAATCCTTATACAGGCATATTATCTATTTTCTCCACCAGAATCAAAAACGGAAATTCAATTAATATTTTTGAAGATGGAAAAGAAACCAGGGATTTTGTTTTTATAGATGATGTAGCAGATGCAACAATCTTAGGACTAGAAAAGAATGAAGCTAATAATCAGGTTTATAATGTTGGAACTGGAGTTGCAACTGATGTTATAACTGTAGCTAATACGTTATCAAAATTCTACGGACGAGAAACACCAATACAAATTTCAGGTAATTATAGATTAGGAGATATAAGGCATAACTTTGCTGATATTTCTAAAATAAAATCAGGATTGGGCTTTGAACCGCAATGGACATTTGATAAAGGTATTGAAGCATTTACGAATTGGGTAAATCAACAAGAAATTCCTGAAGATAAATATGAATCTTCTATCGCAGAAATGAAGAAGAAAGGCTTGTACAAATGAGTAGAAAAATTGGTATTGTAACAGTTCTATATAATAGTGAGCCTGTACTAGAAGAGTTTTTTCAGACATTGGATATACAATCTTATAAAAATTTTGTTTTATATGTTGTTGATAACAAATCCTCAGATAATTCTTTGAATTTTAGTAAAACTTTAGCAAACAAATATCAATTTGAGACGGCTATTATCGAAAATAATAAAAATTATGGTGTTGCAAAAGGAAATAATATTGGTATAAGAAGAGCTATTGAAGATAATTGTGATTTAATATTATTATCGAATAATGATATAGCTTTAGATAAAGATACAATTGATAAGCTTTTAACAGGATTAGATTTGCACAATGCTGATATGGTCGTTCCAAAAATCTATATATATGGAACCAATCAGCTTTGGGCAGCAGGTGGCGGTTTTATTAAAAGGAGTGGACTTACTGTACATTACGGACAAGGAGAAACAGACAATGGACAGTTAGATTCTGATAATAGGGTAGATTACGCACCAACTTGTTTTATGCTCATAAAAAAGGAAGTATTCGAGACTGTGGGTTTGATGGATGAAAATTATTTTGTTTATTACGATGATACAGATTTTGTGCATAGAGCATTGAAGAAGTATAACAAAAGTTTATGGTATGTACCAGATTCTAAAATTTCGCATAACGAATCTAGCTCTACAGGTAAGATGAGTGATTTTTCTGTTAAATTTTTATGGCGTAATTTGGTTTATTTTGCTTTGAAAAATTATAATCCTTTTTACGCAGCCTATGTTATTTTGTATAATTTTTTATATATTCTTATAGTTTTGTTTTTCAGGTATTCTTTTCATCAGTGGAATTTAGCATTAAAATCCTACAAAGAAGGTTTTAAATTGTACTTAAATCATAAACGTTCGCATTCATAATCGGTAAATAAAAATTAATGGATCCAACATTTAGTTATACTTATTCTATACATTACATTGCTCTTTTCGTTCTCCTTTTTCTTTTATTTTTATGGGAAAATAGGATTAGAAAAAGCGATGGTGATATCAAGGTAATCAGGTATATCTGTATGCTGATTTTTTTTGTGTTTTTTGGTTGTAGAGGTTTTTTGGATACAGATTTTGTATTATATTATTCTGGTTACGAATCAGCTCCAACGGTTTGGAATACAGAGGGTATAGCTAAGTTTTTTTCAGGTTTTAATGATCAGTATATATTAAAAATAGAACCAGGATTCAAAGTCTTTATGATTCTTGTAAAAAGTATCTCAGAAGAATATTATTTTCTACAGCTTGTTTCTGCTCTGATTGATATTTTATTTCTCAATTATTTTTTAAAAAAATATTCTCCGCAATATGTACTGGGCTATATTATGTTTCTTATATTCTCAGGTTTAATTATAGAATTTAATCTTTTAAGAAACTCTAAAGCGATATTTTTATTCATGTACTCGCTTCAATTTATAAAAGAACGTAATGCATTGAAATATTTTTTATGCAACGGACTTGGATTATTGATGCATACTTCTGCAATTTTTTATTTTCCTTTATACTTCTTTTTACATAAAAAAACACCAACCCCTATTGTTTGGGGATTGTTCGTTGTTGGGAATATAATATATTTGGGTCAAATAAAATATATCACACCAATGGTGACTGCAATTGGAAATCTCTTGGGAGGAGCATATTCTCTAATGGCAGAATTTTATTCAGAAGATAAACTTTATAGTAGTGGTTATGGTATTACTATGGGATATTTAGAAAAGGTGTTGACATTTCTTCTTTTTTATGCTTCTTTCAAAAAAATTGGTGAATTCATCAAAGATGAAAAAATGCACAATATATTTTTTAATTTGTTTTTAATCTTCACCACTACCTATTTATTTTTGTCAGAATATTCTGTTTTAATAGATCGGATGACTACATTGTTTGTGATGTCCTATTGGATTTTGTACCCTTATTTCTATGTTGTCCTTCGAAAAATATTCAAAACAGTTTTTTCTGTGATATTATTTTTATTTGGCATTTATAAAATGGTTAATTCCAACAATAATATTTTAAGAAAATATGAAAATATTTTATGGGATAATCCGTCTTCAACAAAAGCTTTTTATATTATAAATAAAAATATTGATAAAGTTCTTAATCCAAAGAAGAGATAAAAATCATAAAATACTCAAATGAAAATCGCATTCTTATCTGCATTTGCCCTGGATGCAAACGTTTCTCTTATACATGCTTTACAGAAAGAAAATGATGTTTATTTCTTTATAGAAGCATTGTATGAAATCAGTAATTTTTTAGATAAAGAAAAATTAAATCAAACTATTACTGTTGGAAGGGATGTAGAAGAGTTACAACGTTTCCAAGACTTCATATCATTGGATAAAACATTTGTTATCAAAGGAACAAGAAATATCAATGTTCTTAAAAAACTTTACATATCATATAATATCAATCAGCATATCAAACAAATTAATCCAGATGTAATTGTTCTCGATAATTATATGCTGACATATTTTGTCTCAACTTTATTTTATAGGAAAAAGATGTTGATGATTGTTCATGATCCTTTTTTGCATTCGGGCGAAAATCTTATGCTTGATAGATGTCTACGGAAATTTCATTTCTCCGCTATCAAACATAAAATTTTATTGAATGAAAATCAAAAAAAAGAATTTATAGAACATTACAATTTTAATCCCAATAATGTACACACTTCCTTTTTAGGAGTTTATGATTTTTTGAGATATCATCAGACTAATAGTATAAAGTCTTCTACAGAATTCAATATTTTATTTTTTGGAAGAATATCTCCTTATAAAGGGATAAAATATCTTTTGGATGCATTTGTCGAAATTTTAAAAAATCAAAACTTTACAGATATTACTCTTACAATTGCAGGGAGTGGCGATTTTGACTTTGACATAGAACAATATAAACAATATCCAGAAATTGTTATCATTAATAAATACCTATATCCTAAAAATTTGGCGAATCTTATCTCACAATCTGCTGTTATTGTTTGTCCTTATATTGATGCGACCCAAAGTGGTGTTGTTATGTCTGCTTTTGCATTTAAAAAACCCGTGATAGCAACAAATGTTGGAGGATTGCCAGAAATGGTTGAAAATAAGAAAACAGGAATAATCATTGAACCTAAAGATATTAATGAAATTATGAATGCGATATCTCTTCTTTATAATAATAGAAATTTATTAGAAAAAATGTCTGAAAATATAAATGATACATATTTTAAAGGAGAAAAGAATTGGGATAATTCCGCAAAACAATTTCTTGTAGCATGTGAAAAATTAATAAAAAATAAAAATTATTAGTTGACAATTTGTGTAGATAAATATCGATAGAGATTATCTGTTGTTTTTATCTATATTTGTTTTTTATATATTATTGATGCCGGAAGTAACTATCGCAATACCATTTTATAATGCTGAAGAGTATTTAGAAATGGCTATCCTATCAGTGTTATCTCAAACATTTGAAGATTTTACCCTACTATTAATAGATGATGGCTCTACAGATTCATCTTTAGAGATTGCAAAAAAGTATATTGCTGATAAAAGGGTAAAAGTAATTTCTGATGGTAAAAATATTAATTTGGGAAATCGTCTTAACGAAATTCCTAGCATGACGGAAACTAAATTTTTGGCAAGGATGGATGCCGATGATATCATGCATCCGCAGAGAATTGAAATACAAATGGATATACTAAAGAATAATCCTGAAATAGATGTTCTTGGCAGCAATGTATACTCAATTGATGAAAACAATGATGTCTTTGGTCAAAGAATGACAATTTCAAACGATTCTATTGTTACCGTAAAAACATTTGTTCATCCTACGATAATTGCAAAAACTGAGTGGTTTAAAAACAACCCATATGATGTGTCAGCGTTAAGGGTAGAGGATACGGAACTTTGGCTTAGAACATACCATCAATATACATTTAAAGCAACAACGAAACCGTTGTTGTTTTACAGGGAAATAGGTGATAAATATTATAAAAAATATTTTAAAGGCTTTCCTGGAATTTTTTATATACTCAAAAAGCATAAACTTTCTCTGAGTTATTTGATATTCTCTATAAAATATTTTATTTCCAGTTTTTTATATCTAATCTTTAATGCCATTGGGGTAGAGCATATTCTTGTAGAAAAAAGAAATGGGATTAAAATTAATAAGAAAAATTACAAATACTACATTTAAAATATTACTAAATGAAAATTTTGCACGTGATAACACGTTCCGATCTCGGCGGTGCACAATCAGTAGTAATCAGTCTTGCAAACTCTATGTGTAATGACCACGAGGTAATTGTTGTAGCTGGAGAGGATGGACCAATGTGGGATGCTTTTGATAAAAAAGTAAAAAAAGAAAAGATTTTAGAAATTGTAAGACCTATTTCCATTTTAAAAGACCTTAAAGCTATATTCAAACTTAGGAAACTATACAAGTTAATCAATCCAGATGTAATCCATCTCCATTCTTCTAAAATTGGCGTATTGGGTAGAATAGTATTTCCAAAACACAAAACTATTTATTCTGTACACGGTTTTGATTCTATTAGATTGTCTTATAGGAAATTTCTGCCATTGGAAAGGTTGTTGAAAAAAAGATGTAGAGCTATAGTTTTGGCAAGTAATTATGATAAACAAAATATGATTAAGGAAGGAATAAATTGTAATTTACACATAGTTCATAATGGTGTACATATTCCAGAAAAAAATACAGATTTACATATTAAAGAGCTAGAAAAGTTCGAAAAAAACGTAATGTGTATTGCTCGTATTTCGCCTCAAAAAAGATTTGAAAGTTTTATTGATATTGCTAAAATACTTCCACAATACGCATTTGTCTGGATTGGTGCGGAAAAAAAATATGTAGATCTTCCGGAAAATGTTTTTTGTTTAGAAAGTATTCCAAATGCTAAAAAATATATTCAGTTGGCCGATGTTTTTATCTTGCCAAGTAATTATGAGGGAATTCCAATTGTTATAATTGATGCTTTAAGCTATGGTAAACCTGTTGTTTCTTCTGATGTTGGGGGTATTTCTGAGATAGTGATAAATAATCAGAATGGATTTGTAATTAAAAATAATGATGATAATATTTTTGCTCAAAAAATTAAATATATTCTAGATAACGTTGAGGTGTATAATGACTTTTCAAAAAAATCTATGGAAATATTTCATAAAAGTCTCTCTATAGAAAAAATGGTTGAAGGATATATTAACATTTATGAAAATCATACTTTATAAAAATTAGATGATACGTTTCTCTTCCATTATTTTTAAAATCTAAATCTTAAATTTTTAGATATATTAACATTTTTAATATATTTGCAACAAACTAATATCTATTATTTAATCAAGAAATGAAAAAACACAAAAAATCTGATTTAGATATAATATAAATTTTTATGAAAATAAAAACTTATTTGAAAGTATCTAACCCAGTAGAAAGATGCCTCTTTATAAATGTTAGTGATATCTCTTTAAAATTATTTAGGGGTAATAAGCTAAGGCAATCATTTAAGGTAATTAGATATAATTCTGAAAGAAACAGTAAAAGTATTTTGGAATACGTATTCCGTTTGAATATAAAAACTATAGTAATTGAAACTTCAAATCTTAATCATTTGCCGGAAAATTTAACTAATGATATCATTGATGCTAGGCTCAGCGGTGTGAAAGTTTATGACGCTCATGAATTTTATGAGATTGTTAATAAAAGAATTCCGCTTGTTAAACTTAGTACAAACGAGTATTTGGCAGATGATATATTTTCCATTGGATTGAAGCATCAGTCAGGGCTTTCATCCAAAAGGATTGTAGATATCTTAGTTACATTACTATTATTACCACTTGCTATCCCATTGATATTTATTGGCTGTTTACTAACTTTGATTACGTCTCCAGGAAAATTATTTTTTGTTCAAGAAAGGATAGGGAGAAATTCTAAAATGTTCAAGATCTATAAACTCAGAACTATGAAATCTAAACATAGCGGAGGTTATACAATATCAAATGATGATAGAATTACATTTGCAGGCAAATTTCTTCGTATGACTAAAATAGACGAACTTCCTCAGATTTATAATATTTTAAGAGGGGACATGAGTTTGATTGGTCCTAGGCCAGAAAGACCGGAGTTCGTCAAAATTTATAACGAAGAGAATGCTTATTTTGACTTAAGGCATATCATAAAACCAGGTGTTACCGGTTGGGCACAGGTTCATTTACCAAAAGCTACCCCAGAAGATAATCTCAAAAAATTAGAGTATGATCTTTATTATATAAAAAATTATTCTTGGTTAATGGATATTGAGATTATTTTGAAGACTATCAAAGTGGTGGTTACAATGAATAGTAATTAATTAGATAATCTAAATTTTTACTACAATAATCATGAAAACCGAAAAAATAGGAATTACATTTTCAGCGTTTGACCTATTACACGCAGGTCATATAAAAATGCTTGAAGAAGCAAAAACGGTTTGTGATTATTTGATAGTTGGTCTTCAGATGGATCCTACAATTGATAGACCTAATAAGAATAAACCAACCCAATCTGTGGTTGAAAGATATATTCAATTAAAGGCTTGTAGATCTGTAGATGAAATAATACCGTATAATACAGAAGAAGATCTTATGGATATTTTAAAATCTTTTGTAATTGATGTAAGAATCATTGGTGATGATTACAAAGATGTTAATTTCACTGGAAAAGAATATTGTGAGAAAAAGGGAATTCAAATTTATTATAACAAAAGAGATCATAGATTTTCTAGTTCAGCATTAAAAAAAGCAATTTACGAACAAGAATTATCTAAAATCGAGTCAAAATAAAATATGAAAATAAAAGAAACCCCTCTTAAAGATTGCTATATAATAGAACCAACAATTTTTGAAGACGATAGAGGTTATTTTTTTGAGAAATATAACGAGAAAAAGTTTGAAGAAATTACTGGAATGAATGGGCATTTCGTTCAGGACAATATTTCAAAATCAAGCTATGGCGTTTTAAGAGGATTGCATTTACAGAAAGAAGAGCATGCTCAGGCCAAATTAGTTTCTTGCTTAGAAGGTAAAGTATTAGATGTTGCTGTTGATTTAAGGAATGATTCTCCAACATTTGGGAAATGGTTTTCTATAGAATTAACGGCAGAAAATAAACTACAGTTATATGTCCCAAGGGGTTTCGGACACGGATTTTCTGTTCTTAGCGAAACTGCTATATTCTCATATAAATGTGATAATTTCTATAACAAGGAGTCAGAAGGCTCCGTTTTGTGGAATGATGCAGATCTTAATATCGATTGGCAATTACCGCTGGAAGATATTATTTTATCCCAGAAAGATAAATTAGCGCCGACATTCAAAGAAGGCAATTTTTAATAAATACAAATAACAAGGAATCAAAAATTGATTCCTTTTTTTATTCCTAAATTTGCAAACTTAAAATTGTAGATAATGCGTACCAAATCTGTAGGTAAAAAGAAAATTAATATCGTGACGCTTGGATGTTCCAAAAATGTCTATGACTCAGAAGTTTTGATGGGTCAGCTGGAAGCGAATGGAAAAAAAGTAGTTCACGAGGAAAAAGGTGATGTCGTGGTAATCAACACCTGCGGATTTATTGACAATGCAAAAGAAGAAAGTATCAACACTATTTTAGAATATGTTGATTTGAAAAATCAAGGTGTTGTTGAGAAGGTTTTCGTGACAGGTTGCCTATCGGAGAGATATAAACCAGACTTGATTCGTGAGATTCCAGATGTTGACCAATATTTTGGAACGCGTGATTTACCGATTTTGTTAAAGCATCTTGGTGCCGATTACAAACATGAATTAGTAGGCGAGAGATTGACAACGACTCCCAAACATTATGCTTATCTAAAGATCTCTGAAGGTTGCGACAGACCTTGTTCTTTCTGCGCGATTCCTTTGATGAGAGGAAATCACATTTCAACTCCGATTGAAAAATTAATCATAGAAGCTCAAAAATTAGCAAAGAAAGGGGTTAAAGAGTTAATTCTTATTGCTCAGGATTTGACTTTTTATGGATTGGATATTTATAAGAAAAGAGCGCTTGGAGAACTTTTGCAAGAATTAATCAAAGTAGAAGGAATCGAATGGATTCGTCTTCATTATGCTTTCCCTACGGGTTTTCCGGAAGATGTTTTAGATATTATCAGAACAGAGCCTAAAATCTGTAATTATATCGATATTCCGCTTCAGCACATCAATACAGAATTGTTGAAAGCTATGAAACGAGGAACTACATTTGAAAAAACTAATGCACTTCTGGATAAATTCCGTGAGAAAGTTCCGGATGTGGCGATTAGAACAACTTTGATTGTTGGATTCCCTGGTGAGACGGAAGAAAAATTTGAAGAACTGAAACAATGGGTCAGAGACCAAAGATTTGACAGATTAGGGTGCTTCACTTATTCCCACGAAGAAAATACGACGGCTTATGTTTTGGAAGATGATATTCCGGATGAGGTGAAACAGAAAAGAGTAGAAGAGATTATGGAGATCCAACAACAAATTTCTTGGGAGAAAAACCAGGAGAAGATTGGAAAAACCTTCAAATGTATTTTTGACAGAAAAGAAGGTGATTATTTTGTTGGACGTACAGAATATGATTCACCCGATGTAGATAATACGGTTTTAGTTCCTGCAAAAGACGTCTATATCTCTATTGGAGAGTTTGCCAACGTAAAAATTACTTCAGCTGAAGATTACGATTTGATTGGAGAATTGGTCTAATTCATAAAACTATTAATTAAAACCATCTTAATATTAAGGTGGTTTTTTGTTTTATGTTAAAAAAATATCTGTTTTTAAATAAGTATTTGTAATTCAGTGTTTTACAATTTTATTCTATTCCATAAACAGCATAAATTTTAATATATTGAATTATTAATAAAATATAAGTTTGATTTTTATCAAATAGATAGGTTATTTAATCAGGATGAGTTTATATTTAGCTAACATTGGTTTAATATTGAATTTAATTAATTTAATTAAATTTTCGTTTAATATTTAACAGTTTGATTTTCAGTTGAATTAATGTTTTTATATATTCTTATTTAATTAATGTAATTAACAAAAATGAAAATAAATTAACATTCTTTAACAAATCTTCTAATCTGCTTACTATAGCTGTATTACAACTTTCAAAAATTACTTTTAACCCAGAATCTGCTGGTCAAACTTTAAAAGCGAGGTTTAAGTAATCATTCCGAATATCTTTGCAGAGTCAAAACCAATAAATATATTCAAAATGATGAAAAGAGTTATTCTCGTAATCATAATGATGATTTCAACACTTGGTATTTATTCTTTCAAGAGTGATGCCACAGATGCCAAAACAAGTTTTGCATCGTTCTACCACGATAAATTTAACGGTAGAAAAACAGCAAGCGGAGAAATTTTCAATAACAGTGAGTTAACCGCTGCTAACAGAACCCTTCCTTTTGGAACAGAAGTAAAAATTACTAACTTGATTTCAGGGAAAAGTGTTGTAGTGAAAGTAAACGATAGAGGCCCTTACCACTCGTCAAGAGCCTTTGATTTATCTAAAGCTGCATTTAGTTCAATCGCAGATACCAGAAAAGGTACTATCGCTATTGAATACGAAATTATCGACTAAGATTATCTTACATTAAAAAAAAAAACCATCTCAAAACGAGATGGTTTTTTGCTTTATAGGATTCTGGTTTAATTCCAGATTTCATTCATTTCTGTAAGGATAATTGGTTTTCCGTCTGTAATGACTATGGTGTGTTCGTGTTGCGCCATAAAACCGCCTTTGTTTCCAACCATTGTCCAGCCATCTTTTGTGGTATCAGCAATAGATGAAGAAGTCGAAATAAAAGTTTCTATTGCAACAACAGAGTTTTTCTTAAATCTTCTTTGGTCAAATCTATTTCTGTAATTCAGTAATTCATCTGGTTGCTCGTGCAAACTTCTTCCGATGCCGTGACCTCCCAGATTCTTGATAACCTTATAACCTCTCTTTTTGGCTTCGGTTTCCATCAGATGTCCAATGTCCGAAATTTTCACGCCACCTTTGATATTGTTGATGGCTTTTTTCAAAATCTCTTTTGAAGCATCCACTAATTTCTGATGTTGCTGAAAATCCTTTCCAATGACAAACGATGAACCATTATCAGCCCAAAAACCATTCAGTTCTGCAGAAACATCAATATTAATGAGATCACCTTCTTTCAATATCCTTTTTTCTGAAGGAATACCGTGGCAAAATTCGTTATCGACACTGATACAGGTCCAGCCGGGAAATCCGTAAGTTAAATAAGGTGCAGACTTGGCTCCAAAATCAGCTAAAATCTTCCCTCCGAAATCATCTAACTCTTTCGTGCTCATTCCGGGTTTTGCAAAATCTACCATTGCTTTCAAAGTGTATGCTACTGCTTTACTGGCTTCCTGCATTCCTTTCAATTCAGATTCGTTGTTGATTGACATTTGTTCTGGTTTTAAGTTTTAAAGTTACGAAAGAATTCTTTATTCTTAAGATTGCTTTAATGATGCCATTTTTTGTAACAAATCTTTTTTCAGCAAGAAAAATTTTCTTGCAATATAGAAATGATAACTATTAACGGCGAAAAATAAGTGCTGAAGATTTGTATTCAGATATTCATTTTGGTTGAAGTATATTAAATCGTTATTGATATAATATTCCAAATCTTTTCTGTTCTGCTCACTGATTTCTTCTTTAAGCAAAGGATTTTGGATGATTTCTTGTAACTCTTGTTTAAGTTTTGTTTCTAGAGGTTTTAACTTTAAGAAGTTTCTTGTAATGCGTTCAAAAGGTGTTGTAGTGCTTACAAAATCCAAAGCTTTGCTCAATTCCGCAAAAAAACTGAATTTGTCGCCATAATTTTTATTATAATCATAATACTCAGAAAATGATTGTATTAATTCAAACTCTTGATTTTTATCTTTTGCTAATTTTAGGAAGTAATTATAAATGTTAATATCATTTTGAGTAATTTCTTCCTGCAGATTTTTGATTTGCTCATCTAGTTTTGGAATCAGAATTTTAGCTTCTTTCGCTTTGTATTTTCTTCCGTCGTAATCAAAAGTTTTGATGTCAAAGCTTTTATCTGCAATAGAAGAAATCGTATTTTTATCATTTTCCAAAGCAATTAAAGTATAGACTAATTCTACTTTTTCTTTAGAAAACAAATCATCAAAATTGGAAACGTTCTCTGATGGGGTAGAGGAATTCAGGTCAAACTGATTCGGGTTTTTGTTATCATAATAATTATTGAAGATTTTATCAAAAGTATCTTTGTTATAACTTTTCTCAAATTCATTCTTAAAAGTATTGAGGTCTAATTTTGATTTAGGCTTTTCATATTGAACATTGGAGAAAATTTTCGAGGTCAGTTTTTCTTCCGTTAAATCTATATTTTTGAATAAAGTTCTTGCGGAGCTATTATCAGAATTTTTTATGATATTTAGCTGTTGCAGTTTAGCAACTCTATCTTCGGTAGAAGGGTGGGAAGCCCATTGATTTTCTATTACTAATTTGGATTTGTTAAACAGTCCGGCTTCAGAGATTTTTACAACAGGTAGATCATATTTCAGTTCCAGTTCACTTTCTTTTGCTAAAAAATTCATTACGAAATTTTGTTCTTTGTAAATATTTTTGCTGGTTTGGCTTTCTTCGATTTTGCTGTTATAAAAATCGATTACAGAACTGTAAGAATTGCCCGCTAAGTCTAGCCTAAGAAGTGATTCTTCCAAAGCAATCGAACCAGCAATGTTGGCAGCTACTTCATCTGCGTGAAACTCCATTTCTCTGGAAAGTGCCATATGACGGATGTTGACGAACGAGTACATCTTCCTGAGAATCCATTGGATGGCTTGCGTTATTTTTATTGCCAACTCAGCAAATAAGGCAAAATAGCCACTCGCATTCGCCCAACCTTGAACTGTGTTTCTGTAAGATTCATCTTCGTTCACTAAGTTGAAAATGATTTGATTTACATTATAGACATAACTTCCAACTTTCATAGAACGTTGAGAAAAATGTCCGAATTCGTGCGCCAAAATCGCTTTCAGTTCTTGTTTTGTACAAGCATTGACAAGTCCAATACCAATAATCAGATTTTTTTTGATGGGCAGAAACATACTCCAAAAACTGGAATCATAGAAAACGCTGGCGTTCACATCGTAAGCCAGATAAACTTTTTTTGGAAAATCTGTTCCAGCTTCTTTCACGATTTCGTCTATCATTTGAAAGAGTTGAGGTTCGTCATTTCTAGTGATTTCTGTAAGGTCACTTCTGTCTGTAATGTGTTTTTTGAAAAGAAATTTGATTAAGAAATAAGAAATCAAGATTCCTAAACTGGCGAGTCCAATTCCTATCATCACAGTAAAAAACATAGGTTTGATACTAATCAACCATAGTCCAGTTGCGATGCATCCAATTGTTAAAGTAATCGCAGAAAGAAATAATAAAATGTAAACAATGATGAATAAAATAATAGCAATAATTGCTGAAGTAGTTTTCCGCTTGAAATCTGAAGAAACTTGTACAAACATAATTGAATGGTAATTAATTTTCAATAAAAATAAGAATTGAACAGTAATTTTCAGAATATATCGAATTAATTATTTCAGAAATTCCAATAAAAAACCGCTCAGAAAAATCTGAACGGTTCATTTATTATTTGCCTCGGTCGCTGACCATTACATCATTCCTGGCATTCCGCCTCCCATTGGCATTGCAGGTTCGTCTTTCTTAACTTCTGTGATAACACATTCAGTTGTTAAAAGCATTCCTGAAACAGAAGCCGCATTTTCTAGAGCAACTCTTGTTACTTTAGTTGGGTCAATGATTCCAGCTTCTAGCATATTCACATATTCATCAGTTTTAGCATTGTAACCAAAGTCGGCAGTTCCTTCTGCAACTTTAGCAACGATTACAGAACCTTCACCTCCTGCGTTAGCAACGATTTGTCTCAATGGTTCTTCGATAGCTCTTTTTACGATTTTGATACCTGTCGTTTCGTCAGCATTGTCTCCTTGGAAGTTAAGCGCAGAAACAGCTCTTACCAAAGCAACACCACCACCAGCAACAATCCCTTCTTCAACCGCAGCTCTTGTTGCGTGAAGAGCATCATCAACTCTGTCTTTTTTCTCTTTCATTTCAACTTCAGAAGCAGCACCTACATAAAGTACAGCAACACCACCAGCTAATTTAGCTAATCTCTCCTGAAGTTTTTCTTTGTCATAGTCAGAAGTAGTTGTTTCCATCTGAGCTTTGATTTGAGAAACTCTACCTTTAATTTGAGCTTCGTCACCACCTCCATTCACGATAGTTGTATTGTCTTTGTCAATTACTACTTTCTCAGCAGTTCCTAACATTTCGATAGTTACGTTTTCCATTGTGAAACCTCTTTCTTCAGAGATTACAGTTCCACCAGTCAGGATTGCGATATCTTCCAACATTGCTTTTCTTCTGTCACCAAAACCTGGTGCTTTTACGGCAGCAATTTTAAGAGAACCTCTTAACTTGTTTACCACCAAAGTTGCCAAAGCTTCACCTTCAACTTCTTCAGAAATAATTAATAAAGATTTTCCGCCTTGTGCAACTGGCTCAAGAACTGGCAATAATTCTTTCATAGAAGAGATTTTTTTCTCAACCAAAAGAATATAAGGATTATCTAATTCTGCAACCATCTTCTCAGGATTAGTTACAAAATAAGGCGATTGGAAACCTCTGTCAAACTGCATACCTTCTACAACATCCACAGTTGTATCGATACCTTTTGCTTCCTCAACAGTTATTACACCTTCTTTCCCAACTTTTCCAAAAGCTTCCGCGATTAATGAACCAATAGTTTCGTCATTATTAGCAGAAACAGAAGCAACTTGTTTGATTTTATCTGTAGAATCTCCAACAGCTTGAGATTGAGATTTCAAGTTTTCAACCACTGCAGAAACTGCTTTGTCGATACCTCTCTTCAAATCCATTGGGTTGGCGCCAGCTGCTACGTTTTTAAGGCCTTCTCTTACGATTGCCTGTGCCAAAACAGTTGCGGTTGTAGTTCCGTCTCCTGCGATGTCATTGGTTTTAGAAGCCACTTCTTTCACCATTTGAGCACCCATATTTTCTACTCTGTCCTCTAGTTCGATTTCTTTTGCCACGGAAACTCCATCCTTAGTTACGTGTGGAGCACCGAAAGATTTTTCGATGACTACGTTTCTACCTTTTGGTCCCAAAGTTACTTTTACTGCATTAGCCAATGCGTCAACACCTCTTTTTAGGGCGTCTCTTGATTCTATATCGAATTTTATTTCTTTTGCCATTTTTTGTTGTATTAATGTACGTTGTACAATTTATTTTACGTTTTACAAATTTTTAACCAATGATTCCAAGTAAGTCACCTTCTTTTACAATCAAGTAATCTTTACCTTCAAATTTCAACTCGGTTCCAGAATATTTTCCATAAAGAACTTTGTCGCCTACTTTTACAGTTGTTGGCTCATCTTTTTTACCTAGGCCAACTGCAACTACAGTTCCTTCTTGTGGTTTTTCTTTCGCAGTGTCTGGGATAATCAATCCAGATGCAGTTTTCGTTTCAGCTGGAGTTGGTTCTACCAAAACTCTGTCTGCTAATGGTTTAAAATTTACTGACATAATAAGTATATAATTTTAATGTTATTCTGCTTCCTACATCTCCAACAATGTGCCAATGACTATACAAAGGGGAAGATGGATGGTGGAAGTTAAATTTTGGCAGTATTTATTTGGCGATGTGAAATTTTGGCAGAAAAAAAGTTTACCGATTGGGTAAATTTTATATGGTAAAATTTTATTATTCCATTATCATTTTCCTTCCACCAGCATTGATTTCTTGCTTAATCACTTTTCGTGTAATCATATCAATGTAGTAAGTGCTCTCAGCTTTTCTATCCTGGATATCATCAGTTGATTTCACAATCCAAACTTTTTTGCCATTATATTCAGATTTCTCAACTTTTTCTATGTAAGCTTTGATAATACCTTTTTTAGCTGTCGGATTATAATCGAAAATAGAAATTTCTGCCGTATAATTTTCTGCTAAAGGTAAAAACCGAATCATGGCGGGATAACTATTACTATCAAAATAAGGCAAAGTCGTCGCCTCATCAATTATATCTTTTTTCTGAGTTTTCTTATCAAGATAATACCCAGTCGCTTTGTTTTTATTAAATGTAATCGACATATCTCTCATCGAATTAAATGACGAATGATAAACCGGCTGGAAATTTGAGATTTTAACAATAGTAGAATCAACCCAAGCTTCGGGCGACTGTTTCATCTTGACGGTCGTTTTTATCAGAAGGTCTTTTTTATTTAATTTCTTAAAGTCGGTGGTTACTTTGCCAATTTCAAATTTTGAACCAGCGTTTTCCATTGTCCAGCTTACTTCCGATGATTCATCTTGGATATACTTTGGATCAAGCTTAATATTAGTTGGTGAAAGAAGGTTTTGTGCTGAAAAAAAATTGGTACTACCAATTATTAAAAGGATAAGAAATGTTCTCATATTTTTTAATAATATGTAGTACCAAATGTGATATAGTTACAGCAAGCTGAGCTTACTTCAATCTAATTTCCGAACCAAAGATTTTCACCTTCCAAAAACAAAGGTGTTTCAAAATTATTGGTAAACAAACTTCCGGTGCCTAAACCTTGTGGCATCGGATTTTTTTTGGTGTAAGTGTATTGGGCAATTGCATTCAGTCCAATATTACTTTCAAGAGCTGAGGTAATCCACCAACCGATATTGGTTTTTTCTGCCAAGTTTATCCATTCATCAGAACCTGAAAATCCGCCAATCAAACTTGGTTTTAGAATAATATATTGAGGATTAATTTCTTTTAGCAAATCTTTTTTAGATTCGATATTCAAAACACCGATTAATTCTTCATCCAAAGCGATTGGAGTTGGGGTGGTTTTGCAAAGTTTTGCCATGGCATCCCAATTTCCAGCTTCTATTGGTTGTTCGATAGAATGAATATCCAGATCTGCTAATTCCTGCAAAACAACTTTAGCTTGTTCCGGAGAAAAAGCGCCGTTGGCATCTACACGAAGTTCGATTTTATCTTTTGGGAATTTTTGTCTAATGGATTTTAATATTTCTTTTTCAGAATCCCAATCAGTTCCGATTTTTAGTTTGATGCAGGTAAAATTATTTTCCAACTTTTCCTCGATCTGAGATTGCATAAAATCCGAATTTCCCATCCAAATCAATCCGTTAATTTTAATTGAATCTTTTCCATCTGTAAAATCACTCGGAAAATACAAATCTCCTTGATATTCAAGATTAAGCAAAGCCTGTTCGATTCCGAAAATAATAGAAGGATGATTGATTAATTCTTCCTGCAATTCTTCCAGTTTGAGATTGATATTACGGCAAGCCCATTCCAAAGCATCTTCATAATCATCATCGTCATCAAAACTCAATCCTCGGAAAAGAGAACACTCACCGATTCCTTTTTTGTCATCTTCAAAAATTTCTATGAAATAAGTTTCTTTCGTGTTCAGAACACCTCGCGAAGTTCCGCTAGGTTGTTTGAAATTGAGAATATATTGATGGAATTTTGCAGTCTTCATTTTACAAAAATAAGAAAAGACCGACGAAATCGGTCTTTAGTATGGATTAAGATTGAAAATTAATCTTTGTGATTAACAGCTTTTGTCATAAATTCTTCAGCCTTAGTTACCATCGCTGCGCTACCACAGAAAAACGGAACACGTTGATGAAGTTCTGTTGGCTCGATTTCCATAATTCTTTTGAAACCGTCGCTGCATTTTCCGCCGGCTTGTTCTGCCAAAAACGCCATCGGATTACATTCATAAAGCAATCTCAATTTCCCATTTGGCGATTGTGAAGTGGAAGGGTAGATGTAGATGCCGCCTTTCAGCATATTTCTGTGAAAGTCAGAGACCAAAGATCCGATATATCTGGATGTGTAAGGTCTGTCGCCTTCTTCTTCCTGGCAATATTTAATGTAGTCTTTTACACCCTGAGGAAACTTGATATAATTTCCTTCATTGATAGAGTAGATTTTCCCTGAAGTTGGGAATTTGATATTTTTATGAGACAAGTAATAGGTTCCGATAGAAGGATCAAGTGTGAATCCATTGACGCCGTTTCCTGTGGTATAAACAATCATAGTAGATGAACCGTAAACAATATAACCAGCAGCTACTTGATTAACGCCTTTTTGTAAAAAATCTCTAAGTTCAACAGGAGTTCCTGGATTGGTAACTCTTCTGTAGATGGAAAAAATTGTTCCGACGGAAACATTCACATCAATGTTGGAAGAACCGTCCAAAGGATCAATCAAAACAACATATTTACTAAGATGTGCATTTTCTGTGCATTTGATTTCGATAAAATCATCACTTTCTTCGGAAGCAATTCCGCAAACAACTTCTCTCTGAGACAATGCAGCGATGAAAATATCATTCGCCAAAACATCCAGTTTTTGCTGGTCTTCACCTTGTATATTTTGATTGCCTACATTTCCAATAATGTCAGCAATTCCGGCTTTGTTAACTTCTCTGTTGACAACTTTTGATGCAATTCTGATGGAACTGATGAGACGGGAAAGTTCCCCTGTAGAATATTTGAAATCATCCTGTTTTTCAATGATAAATTCTCCTAAAGTCTGTAAAGCCTGTTGTGACATATTGGGTTAATTTGATTTTCTACAAAACTAATTTTTTTTTCAAAGAAATAAAACAAAATTTATCAATTTTTGATGATACTTATCATAAAATCATTAATATGGTTTCATTATCTCAATTTGAAGCATTAGGAAAAAAATAACTGATTTTTATATTTCGTTCATTATTAATATTTTTGAAGGTTAATAATCAATTAACGACTTCTTAATTCTTAATAAAAAAGTTTAACGGTAAAAAATCTAATGAAAGTTTACAAATTTGGTGGTGCGTCTGTAAAAGATGCTGAAGGTGTGAAAAATGTAGCCTTGGTTCTTGAAACGCAAGGGTTTGAAAAATGTTTAATCGTGGTTTCCGCAATGGGAAAAACAACGAATGCTTTGGAAAAAGTAGTCGAATATTATTTCAAGAAACAGGATTATCAAGCAGAAATTGAATTAATCAAGAAAAATCACATCGATATTGCCAAGGGTTTATTTTCAGAAGGTCACGCTGTTTTTGGGGAGATATCATTATTTTTTGATGATATTGATTCTTTTTTAAGAAGAAACAAATCGCCGAATTACAACTTCGTTTACGATCAGGTTGTGAGTTGTGGAGAGATGATTTCGTCTAAGATTTTGAGTGAGTATCTTAATGATATTCAGTTTTTCAATCATTGGTTAGATGCGAGAGATTACATCAAAACAGATACAAATTACAGAGAAGGTATTGTAAACTGGCAGGAAACGGAACAAAATATTTCTAAACTGGATAAAATCAATTGTTATGTTACTCAGGGATTCATTGGTTCTGAAAATAATAATTTTACAGTGACACTAGGTCGTGAAGGTTCAGATTATACAGCGGCGATTTTCGCTTATTGTCTGAATGCTGATGAAATGACAATCTGGAAAGATGTTCCAGGTGTGATGACTGGTGATCCGAGAAAATTTGAAAATGTAGAATTGTTATCACATATTTCTTATGAAGAAGCGATTGAGATGGCTTATTACGGAGCTTCTGTTATTCACCCAAAAACACTTCAGCCACTTAAACAAAAGAATATTCCGTTTTTTGTAAAATCCTTTGTAGAACCTAAAGAACCAGGAACTAAAGTGGGAAATTCTGCAGAGAATGAATTGATAGAAAGTTATATCCTTAAAGAAAATCAAACATTGCTGAATGTAGAAACACGAGATTTCTCTTTCATAGCCGAGGATCACATCAGTTTAATTTTTACGCTTCTGGCAAAATATAAAATTAAAGTTTCTTTGATGCAGAATTCAGCAATTTCCTTAGCTTTATGTTTGGAAGACAAATTTGGAACTGCGAATGATTTTAATGAAGAATTACAACAAAACTTCATTACCCAAATGACAAAAAACGTATCTTTATTCACGGTCAGAAATGCCGAATTGGATAAGTTGGAAAAATTCTACAAAGACAAAAAAGTATTGCTGGAGCAGATTTCCAAAAAAACCTTCCAAATGGTAACCATGTAAAAACACTATGAGTTTAATTTCAAAAGAGGATTTGATAAAAGCCGCTGGACTCGATAAAATTGGTTTTCTCAAGAGACCGGTTGCCTCGGCGATTATGAATCTTACTAAAATAAATGAAGTCAATAATCTTTACAATAAACTGATTAATACCCAAGGTGTGCAGTTCTTTGATGAGTTTATCAGAGAGCAGGAACTCAGTTATATTGTTTTCGAAGAAGATTTGGCAAAAGTTCCCAAAACAGGACCTTTCATTATTGTTTCCAATCATCCGTTGGGCGCATTAGACGGGATTTTGATGTGTAAAATTCTGTTACGTGTTCGTCCGGATTTCAAGGTTATGGGGAATTTTCTTTTATCGAAAATTAAACCAATGGAACCTTTCGTCATCTCAGTCAATCCTTTTGAAGGGAGAAAAGATGCTTATAATAGTTCTTCCGGGATGCGAGAAACCTTCAAACATTTGCAAGAAGGCGGATGTATCGGTATTTTTCCGGCTGGCGAAGTTTCTAACAAGAATAACGAATATGGCGAAGTTCTGGATAGACCGTGGGGAAAAACTGCACTAAAGATTATCAAAAAAGCAAAAGTTCCGGTAATCCCGATGTATTTCCACGCGACCAACAGTAAAATGTTTTATAATGTTTCCAAGTTGCATCCGGATTTGCAAACCTTAATGCTACCAACCGAAATGATGCGAAAAAGAGATAAACCAATCAGAATAAGAATTGGAAAGCCAATCTCTGTGAAGCAAATGGAAGAAGAAGAAACTCTGGAAGAGTTGGGCGACTATCTTTACAATAAAGTTTATATGCTGAAGTCTTATTATGAAAGACGAAAAAGCATAACCGAGAAATTAAAGCTGCCTAATATGGCGCTTAAAAATCCGCTTCAGAAACAAAATAATATTGTACAGAATATCATAGACGAAACACCTGTTGAAGATATTGTTAATGAAATAGAAAAGCTAAAAGTTCCTGAAAATAAGAAACTTTTTTCTCACGGTGATTATGATGTTTTCTTTACAAAATCAGAAGAAATTCCTTCTATTATGAGGGAAATTGGAAGACAGAGAGAACTGACTTTCCGAGCGATTGGAGAGGGGACTAATCTTCCTTTTGATTTGGATGAATATGATAACCACTATCATCATCTTTTTCTTTGGGATAATGCGGGCAAAAAGTTGGTTGGCGCCTACAGAATGGCTCTGGGTTCTGAGGTGATGAAGAAATTTGGGATTGATGGATTCTACACAAGCTCACTTTTTGAATATGATCCGGAATTACAGCCATTTTTCCGAAAAGTGATAGAAATGGGTAGAGCTTATATTTCTATAGAATATCAGCAAAAACCATTTCCGTTATTCTTGCTTTGGCGCGGAATTGTTCATGTTTGTCTAAGAAATCCTGAACACAAATTCCTAATGGGAGGCGTAAGTATTAGTAATAAGTTCTCAGAATTCTCGAAATCGTTGATGATAGAATTTATGCGCTCTCATTATTATGATTCTGCTGTAGCACAATATATCCATCCGAAGAATGAATTCAAGGTTGTGATGAAAGAGCGAGACAAAGCTTTGTTCTTTGAAGATATGGACGCCGATCTTAATAAATTGGATAAGATTATTGATGATCTTGAACCAGAGTTGAGATTGCCAGTTTTGATTAAAAAGTACATCAAGCAAAATGCAAAAATGATTGCTTTTAACGTGGATCCAAACTTCAATGATGCGATTGATGGATTGATGTATATTAGGATTAGTGATCTTCCTGAAGATACTATAAAGCCCGTTTTAGAGGAATTAAGTGATTTTTTCAAAGCGCAAACTGAAAAAAAATCTTCTGATAATCAATGATTTTAAATAAATGTGTGAAGAAATTCTAATATAATTTGCATTATAAGAATAAAGAATATACTTTTGCACCACTCAAAACAAAACGAGTGATGGTTTCTTAGCTCAGTTGGTAGAGCAACGGATTGAAAATCCGTGTGTCCCTGGTTCGATTCCTGGAGAAACCACTTAAAAACCGCCTAAGCTAGGCGGTTTTTTAATAAAAAAAATCAAATTAGTAGCATTCTGATTTGGATTATAAGAGTAAAGAGTGTATTTTTGCACCACTCAAAACAACAAGAGTAATGGTTTCTTAGCTCAGTTGGTAGAGCAACGGACTGAAAATCCGTGTGTCCCTGGTTCGATCCCTGGAGAAACCACTAAAGTTAAATACAGTTTAACTTCACTAAACAGAAAATCCCTTTAAACTAACCGTTTTTAGGGATTTGTTTTTTAGATTGTGTTAATTTGTGTTATGTCAAATTAATATCTTTTCTGTCCCCATTTCGTCCCTAGACAATCCCCTGTATTGATTTCAAGTTTAAGCAAATTTATTTTCGCTAAATAATTTTGAAACAATGAATATTAGATTTTTTTTAAAAGAGCCAAAATTGGCTAAGGAAACAATGCTTTACATTACTGCTACTATTGGCGGTAAAAGAATGAAACGCTCAATTGGGGTAAGAGTAAAGCCCTCAAATTGGACAGGAATAAAAGTAAAAACACTCGCAAGGGATTCTGCAGCGCAAAACCTAAAAATTGAAAATGCTTCTAAAATCTTAAAAGAGATAGAAAGAGAGTATCTATTACAAGGCATTCCCCTTTCAAAGGAGATTGTGGAGAAAGAATTTGACCAAAGAATAAATCCTGAAAAAGAAAAAGTTCAAAAGTCATTTATTGAAGTATTCAATGATTTTATTTTAAGTTGTAAACCAACAAAATCAGAGAATACAATAAAAACATACAACACCTGTAAAAGACATTTATCCAAATTTTCGCACGAAAAAAAAATATCGTTAAATTTTGAGAATATTGATATGAGTTTCTATGATGATTTGTTGGCTTATTTTCTCTCAAATAATTTTTTGAACACTACAATAAGTAAATACATTAAAGTCCTTAAAACCTTCATGAAATGGTCAAATGAAAGAGGTTATCATAATAATATGATTTGTAATAGATTTAGGACTTTCAAAGAAGATTCCGAAAAAATAAAGATAAGCGCAGAAATTGTTGAGAAATTGAGAATGACGGACTTCGAAGATGAATATAAAAACATTGTAAAAGATCTTTTTATATTAAGTTGCTACACAGGTTTAAGGTTTAGCGATATACAATCAATGAAAGAAGATAACGTATCATCTGACTTTTTAAAAATTCATATAAAGAAAACTAGAGAAGTCTTAGAAATACCACTGCTAGATGTTCCGAAAAAAATTATAGAAAGACACATGGAGAAATATGGTCGTCTAAAAGTACCTACAAATCAATTTTGTAATAGAGAAATAAAAAAGATGTTTGAAAAAATTGAATTTGATGATAACGTAGAATTTACAAAACATTCGGGGAAAAAAAATATTGTTATAGAAAAAAAAGCTTGTGATTTTGTTACAATGCACTACGGCAGGACATTTTTTGTTACTAATTCACTGGTAAATGGTATGAATGAGGAAACTATTAGAAAGATTACAGGACATAAGGATTATAAATCTTTTAAAAAATATGTTCAGTTTAGTAAAGAAATGATTTCGGAAAGTTTATTGAAAGCTTGGGGAAATTAAAATTATCCTTTCTGAAATTTCTGAAAATGATTGATAGGGGGTACTGGAATTTTCTTTAGTAATATGTCCCACAAATAAGAATAGTCCCTCTTCAATGGAGATATGCAAAATATTTTTAGGGTTATATTGTAAATAATATGTCTCAAAAAAGTTAGTTTTTTTGATAAAAGTAAAAAGAAATGCAGAGATTTTGATTCAATCTAAGTATCGATTTAAACAAATTTATATCTTTGTATCACATCAACGAAAAAAAGAAGAGTTTTAAACTTTTGCTTTTGTAATACGAATCGGCAAAATTCACAATGACACAAAATGCAAACAGTTAGCTCCTTGCCTTAAATGGCGAGGGCTTTCCTGTTTTATGTGTCGAGGCTTTGCCGAGCCTGTATTACTGAAGCGTGGAAAAGTTCCTCGCTTTTTTTTGTGTTTTACGGAAACCAGTAAAGAGGTGTGGATTTTTAAATCTAATATTACAAATTCAACATTCATAAATATATAATTATGAAAAAAATAGTTTTAACAGTAGGTTTAGGATTAACCACTTTATTTTTTGCACAAGAAGCAAAAAAAGAATGTGTGGATGTACTAATTTAGCTTCCAGTTAAAGTTAAGCATAAAACCTTAATTTTAACCTATGAAAGGAGAGCGAAAAATCTACGATCCTGCTTTTAAAACCAAAGCTGTTGAGCTAAGCAAAGAACGAACTAATGTGTCAGAACTCGCAAGGGAGCTGGGAATCGCAGTCACGCTGCTTTACAAATGGCGTAAGGAGTACGAAGAATTTGGAGAAAGAAGTTTTCCAGGGAATGGAAAACTGAAACTGACACCCGAACAGGAAAAGATTCATGAGCTGGAAAAAAAGTTGAAGGATGCAGAATTAGAACGAGATATATTAAAAAAAGCAATCGGCATCTTCTCCAAGAGCGGTCGCTGAAATATAAATTCATAAAAAATAATGAATCTATTTTCCCGATTGAAAAGATGTGCAATGTTTTAAAACTATGTTCCAGTGGTTATTACAAATGGAAAAACAGGCCTTGCAGCAAGAAATTGCTTTTGAAGGAAAAAATAAAACAGCAAATCACTTCAATATATTTTTCATCAAAACAGCGCTATGGCAGCCCTAGGATTACGTCTGAGCTAAATTCCTTGGGTTACAAAATATCCCGAGTCACAGTGGCTAAATATATGAAAGAGCTTGGACTGCGAAGTAAACTGAGCAAGAAATTTAAAGTGACTACAAACTCTAAACACAATTATTTGGTGGTAGAAAATGTGCTGGACAGGAATTTTATAGCCGAAAAACCTGCGCAAGTTTGGGTTTCTGATATTACCTACATTCAAACCAAAGAAGGATTTTTGTACTTGACAACAGTGATTGATTTGTATGATCGGAAAATCATTGGATGGAGTTTAAGCAACGGAATGAGCACCGAAGAGACAAGTCTTTCTGCCTGGAAAATGGCTGTCAAAAACAGAAAAATAGGGGAAAGTCTAATTTTTCATAGCGACAGAGGCGTTCAATATGCAAGCAGAAAATTTGCAAATACTCTGGAATTTTATGGAGTTACAAGAAGCATGAGCCGGAGAGGAAATTGTTGGGATAACGCTGTGGCAGAGAGCTTTTTCAAATCTTTGAAAACAGAACTGATTTATGGAAACAAGCTTATTACAAAAGAAAAAATGGAGCTGGAAATATTTGAATATATTGAAATATGGTACAACAAAAAAAGACGCCACAGTGCCTTGAATTATCAAACTATTGAAGAGTTTAACAATCAAAACAAAATTTATCAAAATGTAGCTTAACTTATACTGGAAATTTTGTTTGCATATCCATATCTAGTGATATTTCATTGTTGGAATATGTGTATCTAACTTCTCTCTCAATTAATTCATACTTAAAAGCATAATGTAATTCAATTTTTTCAATTATTTCTTCATTAGATAAGTCACTATCAAAATGAATATGTCCACGTTGATAATCATTTAAAAAGAATGCACGGATTGGAGATTTTTCTCTTAATCCGTATCTGCCATAATGCCAGTAGTAAAATTTACTTATAAAGCGGAAAAAATCGCCAGATAACCTTTTAGAGTGATGAAAAAATTTTCTATTATCCTCAGATATTGTATAATTAGAATTTTGAATAATTTCATAATTATTTTTAATAAAATTCTCATAATTAAAATATACTTCTTTTAACCATCCCCAAACAGTCATTTCGAATGCAGAATTATATTTTAGTTTTAATTCGTCAAATAATGATTTAATATCTAAAGGAAATATTTCTTTGTATTCCAAGTAAAGAGCTTCAATTTCTTTTGTAAGGTTAATTTCATTATCTAAATTCTGACCTAATTTTTTGCTGAAAATTAAATTTAATTTTTCAAGTAAGTCAATCAATTTATTTATATTTGTAATCATAATATATGTTTAAATATAAGCGTCAAAAATTGGGTAAAATTCGAAATTACTGTCAAATTGTCCCTCTTTTGTCCCCATTATTACGATGATGACATTTAAGACGTTGGAAATCATACATAAAGGAGATTCCTGGAGAAACCACTTAAAACCGCCTAACTTAGGCGGTTTTTTTTTGTTTTTATACGTGATCTAGAAAAAACAAGAGCAAAATTGGATTTTTGTTCTGAAAATCAAAAAATCCTGAAGTTAACTTCAGGATTCTTAATTTATTTTTTCTCAACTCTCACAGCATCCGGAACCATAATTTCATAGTTTCCGCCATAAGAAATGATTTCCCTTACAATACTACTACTAATGTAAGATTTGCCCGAAGAAGTCAGAAGAAAAATGGTTTCAACTGTATTTTCTCTGGTCAAAGCTCTGTTGGTCTGAGCAATTGATTTTTCGAATTCAAAATCAGCAGGATTGCGCAAACCTCTCAAGATAAAATTCACATTTTTACTTTTACAATAGTCAATTGTCAAACCTTCAAAATCATCCACTTCAACATTCGGAAATTTTTCAAAAGTTTTTCTGATGAATTCTTTTCGTTGTTCCAAGGAGAACATATATTTTTTCTGAGAATTCTTTCCGATGGCAATAATGATTTTGTCAAACAATGGAACAGCACGCTCCACAATATCATAATGCCCAAGCGTAATTGGGTCAAACGACCCGGGAAAAACAGCAATTTTCATAGAAATTTTAAATTTTAGATTATTAATTTTAGATTTCTCAAATAATTTAAATCTAAAATTTATCATTTATAATTATTTGTTAAGTGCTTTTTCAACTTCGTTTCCGCAAAGATCTTTGATAGAGATTCCGTAGATTTTTGCCTGTTGCGGAAGGATGCTTGCTGGCGAAAATCCAGGATTGGTATTCATTTCCAGCAAGTGCGGGATTCCATCAACGATAATGAATTCCGAACGAGAAAAGCCACTCATTCCAAGTGATTTGTAAGCTTTGATAGAGATTTCGTCTACTTTTTTTCTGGTTTCTTCGTCAATTCTTGCTGGTGTAATTTCCTGCGATGCGCCTTCGTATTTAGCTTCATAATCGAAGAATTCTTTGTCCGGAACGATTTCCGTAATTCCCAAAACAATCACTTCGCCTTGATAATCCAGAACGCCAACGGAAACTTCCATTCCAACTAAAGCACTTTCAATAAGAATTTCATCATCTTCTTTATAAGCAAATTCAATCGCCGATTTCAGCTCGCTCTTGTCTTTAACTTTCGAGATTCCCAAAGAAGAACCACTTTGATTGGGTTTCACAAAAACCGGAAGTCCTAATTTTTCAACAATTTCGTCATCAGAAATTTCCTCGCCATTTCTTAGATAAATACTTTTCGCAGAAGGAATTCCGTATTTTGACAAAACAGCTAAGGTGTCTTTTTTATTGAAGGTCAATGCACTTTGATAGAAATCACAGCCTGTATATTTTTGTCCAATTGCGTCCCAGTAAGCTTGCATAATTCCATTTTCGCCTGGCGTTCCGTGGATGATATTGAAACAAACATCAAAGTTAAGGATGTCTCCATCGCCTAGGTTTACTGAGAAATCTGCCTTGTTGATGAATCTTTTTTTATCTTTTTCGTCTAGCAAATACCATTCATCTTTTAAAATAACGACTTTGTAAACATCGTAAAGTTCACGATTCAGCGAATCAAAAATCAGTTGTCCACTCTTCAAAGAAACCTTGTATTCATCAGAATAACCGCCCATTACAACGGCTACATTTTTTTTGCTCATTTTAGAAATATATTGAAAACAAATGTAAAGATTTTATCAAAAAAATAAGATGTTAATTTCTGTAAATTTTGAAAACGGACTTTATGCGTGAATTAAAAGCACAAAGGCACAAAAATATTTAAGTTTATTGTAGTATTTTAAGGCACAAAGTTAATTTCATTAGATCAAAAATATTTGATTTTCTTGTGTCTTAAAACGTTGCAGTAAGTAAAAAAAATCTAGTGTCTTTGTTTTTAACAATTTTATAATTAATAAAAAAACAATTTCAAATAAGGCCAATAAATCAAAATGCCAACGCAAATCGAAGAAATCGTCGCCAACATCACAGCGCCACCAGCCAAATCCTTAATAATCCCAATTCTAGAATCAAACTCCGGCTGAATGTAATCGCAGATTTTCTCAACGCAAGTATTCAAAGCTTCTGTGACCAAAACAAAAAAACAACAAAAAATAATCAAAGCAGTTTCGATATTTGAAAGTCCAAAAAAAACAATCAGAAAAAGATTAATAATCAATCCTAAAATATGAAACTGGAAATTCCTTTCGTTTCTCAAAATCCAAATAATTCCTCGGATTGTAAACTGAACACTTTTATGAAATGGCGGTTTTTTCATCGTAATAATAACAACAAAGATAGATTATTATCATAATTGTTAATAACTAAATAAAATGAACTTTTACAATCGAACCTAAATCATTATATTTGTGGAATTGAAATAAATACAGTTTATGAGATTTATTGTTGCCAGTGGCGATTTGCAAAAAGCTTTACAGACGGTGAGTGGCGTGATTTCCGGTTCACAATCCAGACCAATTTTGGAGAATTTTCTTTTCGAGTTAGACCAGAACTTATTGACAGTGACGGCTTCTGACGGAGAAACGACTTTGATTACTTCTCTTGAAGTGAAGTCGGATGACAAAGGAAAATTAGCAGTTCCGGGTAAGATTTTTCAGGATTTCCTGAAAACTTATGGCGAGCAGCCTTTGACTCTTGCGGTTAAAGATTCAGAAGACGGAAACGGCAGCGTTTTGGAAATCCTGGATGAGAAAGATAACTTTGCTGTAGCATTGGACAATGCAGACGACTATCCGGAGTTGCCGGAATTTGATGCCTCTCAAAAAGTAACCATTGGAGGAGGAATTTTAGCAGAGGCTTTGGCGAACACTTTGTTTGCTACGAGTAACGATTCTCTACGTCCTGTGATGACTGGTGTTTTGTTTCAGTTCAAAGAAGATGAAACCAACTTTGTATCCACAGATTCTCACAGATTGGTGGTTTACAAGAGAACAGATATTGTGCATCCGGAGACTTTGGAATTCATTATGCCAAAGAAACCATTATCGATTTTCAAAAATATTCTGAACAATTCTAACGAAGATGTTGTGATTGAATTCAGTGATAATATGGCGAAATTCACATTCGGAAATAACATCTGGATTTGTCGTTTGATTGACGGAAAATATCCGAACTACAATGCGGTAATTCCTAAAGAGAATCCAAATGTTTTGACCATCAACAGAAGTTTGCTTTTGGGTTCTATCAGAAGAGCATCTATTATGTCAAACAAATCTACGAATCAAGTAAGATTCAAGTTGTCTGGCAACGTTCTTCATCTTCACGCAGAAGATACGGAATACGCAAACAAAGCGGATATGCAGATTCCTTGTGATTACAATGGCGATGATATCAACATCGGTTTCAGTTCAAAATTCCTGACAGAGATGTTGTCTGTTTTGGCTTCTGACGATATCACGATGAAAATGTCTCAACCCAACAGACCAGGAATTGTAGAACCGGTTGATGGATTGGAAGACAATGAAAGTATCCTGATGCTTTCTATGCCTGTGATAGGTTTATAATTTTAAAATTAATCATATTTAAAATTTGAGATTTGAAATTCAGGTCTCAAATTTTAGTTTAAAAACTTCTTATAAGTTTAAGCCTTTGTGCACTTAAAAGCAGTTTAAATTTAAAAAATCTTTGCGCACTTTGTGTTCAAAAAATTCAAATATAAAAAAGAATGAAAATTTCTAATAATTGGCTTAAAGATTATATCAAAACTGACCTTAACTCTGAAAAAATCAGTGCTTACCTTACCGATATCGGTTTGGAAGTAGAGGGTGTTGATCAATTCGAAAGCATAAAAGGAAGTCTGGAAGGGATTGTTGTAGGTAAAGTTTTGACTTGCGAAAAACATCCGAATGCTGATAAATTAAGTAAAACAACTGTTGATGTTGGTAACGGAAAAGTTTTGGAAATTGTTTGTGGCGCACCGAATGTAGCTGCTGGACAAACGGTTCCTGTTGCTGTGGTTGGAACTAAAATCTATGCGAAAGACGGCAATTCTTTCGAAATCAAAAAAGCTAAAATCCGTGGCGAAGTTTCCGAAGGGATGATTTGTGCCGAAGATGAATTAGGTCTTAGCGATGACCACGCCGGAATTATGGTTTTGGACGAAACTAAATATGAAGTTGGAAAACCTTTCGCTGATTATTTTGAATTGACGAATGATGAGGTTTACGAAATTGGTTTGACTCCAAATAGAACTGATGCAATGTCGCATTATGGTGTTGCCAGAGATTTGCAAGCGTTTGTTTCTTCAAATAATTTGAAATCGGAATTTACTAAAATAGAATCTAAAGTTTTAAATATCGAAGGTTCTCACGATTTCAAATTAGAAGTTGAAGATTCTGAATTAACGCCAAGATATTTAGGCGCTGTTATCGAAAATGTTGAGGTTAAAAATTCTCCGGATTGGTTGAAAAACAGATTGAAAGCCATCGGACTCTCACCAATTAATAATGTTGTAGATATTACCAATTATATTCTTCACGGACTTGGACAGCCGCTTCACGCTTTTGATGCTGATAAAATCGCAGACAAAACTGTGAAAGTTGGAACGGTGAAAGCTGGAACCAAATTCAAAACTTTGGATAATGTAGAAAGAACTTTGAACGGTTCCGAAATCATTATCAAAGACGGAAAAGATAAACCAATGTGTATCGCCGGAGTTTTTGGTGGAAGCGAAAGTGGTGTTTCATCTGAAACCAAAACCATTTTCCTGGAAAGTGCTTATTTCAATCCGGTGGCGATTAGAAAAGCGTCTAAGTTACACGGTTTGAATACTGATGCATCTTTCCGCTTTGAAAGAGGTGTTGACCCGAATAATGCCAGAACGGCTTTGACTCACGCGATCAATTTGATTCAGGAATTGGCTGGAGGAAAGTTGGTTGGAGAGATTTTGGAACATTATCCCGAAAAAATCAAAGACCATTATGTAGTTTTCAGATATTCGAAATTGGATCAGATTTTAGGAACTAAAATTCACAGAGAAAAAATTAAAGAAATTTTAAAATCTCTTGATATTCAAATCCTCAATGAAATTCAAAATGGTCTTGAATTATCTGTTCCAGTTTACAGAGCAGATGTGACAAGAGAAATCGATGTTATCGAAGAAGTTTTGAGAATCTATGGTTACAATAAAATCGATGCGCCGAAAAAAATATCATTTACGCCAGTAAAACTGAGTTTCGACGACCAGGATGCTTTGGAAAATTCTTGGGCAAGAACACTGCAATCCAACGGTTTTCACGAGGTAATGAACAATTCGCTTCGTTCTGTAAAAGATGAAACGAATGCTGTTAAATTGCTGAATCCTTTAAGCAATGATTTGGCATTTATGAGAAAATCTTTGTTGGAAGGACTTTTGGAAAACGCCATTTATAATATCAATAGAAAATCATCTGACATTAAGTTTTTCGAATTAGGGAAAATTTATCATAAGAAAGAGACATACGAAGAAAGAAAGCAATTAGCGATTCTGACATCGGGTAGAGAAGTTGCGGAAAACTGGCTTCAACCAAAAAGTGCGACAGATTTCTACTATTTGAAAGCTTATGTCAAAGTTCTTTTGGAAAAACTAAATCTTGAACTTCACGAATCTGCGTTAGAAGACCAGCGTTTTTCTGATGCTTTGGAAATAAAATCCGGGGACAAAACTGTGGCAAGATTAGGAAAAGTTTCTCCGCAAATGTTGAAGGCTTTTGATATCAGTCAGGAAGTTTTCTATGCAGAAATCGAACTGGAAAACTGCCAGGCATTGAGAACAAAAGAAAATCTGAAATTTATTGATATTCCTAAATTCAACAAAATCAGAAGAGATTTGGCTTTGCTAGTGGATAAAACCATTACTTATGCAGAACTATACGAGTTGGTGAAATCTAACAAGTCGCCGTTCCTGAAAAATGTTAATCTGTTTGATGTTTACGAAGGGAAAAATCTTCCGGAAGGCAAAAAATCATATGCTTTAAGTTTTGAACTTTTGAACGAAGAAAAAACTTTAGAAGACAAAGACATTACCGAAGTTATGAATTCACTTATCAAATCTTTTGAAAAAGAATTCAAGGCTGAATTAAGATAATTAATTCAAATTGATATAAATCAAAATCGGGAAAATTCTCCCGATTTTTTTATTTTTAGCAAAAAATTAAAACCGTGAAAAAAATCTTTATCTCTTTTCTACTGGTTGTAGGTTTAGTCTCTGCGCAAACATACAATTGGAGCACATTAAACTTTCCACCTTCAACTACTGGTCGTTATGACGATGTTTTCTTTCTTAATGAAAACTTAGGCTGGGCTGCAAGAGGAGGCAATGGAACTGTTTTCAAAACCACAAACGGTGGAGCGACCTGGACAGAACAAATTGTTAGTTCACAAACGGGGCAATACTTCAGGAATATAGAATTTCTGAATGAAAATATCGGTTTTCTGGGAACTCTGAATAATAATTTTTATAAGACGACAAATGGAGGAACAACGTGGACGAAAGTCAATAATATTTCCCCTTATCCGGCAGCAATCTGTGGACTAGATACAGTTGGATCATCCACGGTTTATGGTTGTGGAGCGTGGTTTTCTCCAGCTTATGTTATTAAGTCGACAGATTCCGGCAATACTTGGAAGTTTATCGATATGTCAGCTTATGCATCTGCATTGGTCGAAGTTCAGTTCATTGATGAAAATGTCGGTTTTGTTTCAGGAAGTGACGAACAGGGTGCTGTGATTCTCAAAACGACTGACGGTGGCGACTCCTGGACCAAAATATACAGTGCCGGAGAATATGGCGATTACGTTTGGAAACTGCAAATTTTTCCGGATAATAAAATTATTTTCGGTTCGATTGAATCCGAAACTCAAGGCAAATTACTGAAAACTTTTGACGGCGGATTGACCTGGCAAACAAAAAATTTCCCTGACCCATATGTTCAGGCGGTTGGTTTTGTGTCAACTACGCACGGTTGGATGGGCGGCCACAATTCAGGTTTTATGGAGACTTTTGATGGTGGTAATACTTGGGTCAATAAAAATCTTGGAGGTTCTCTTAACCGTATTTTTTTCGTGAACGGAACTACAGCTTTTGCATCGGGAAATCAAATCTATAAAATGACCACAACAGGTTTGTCAACCAATGAGTCAGGCAATGAAAAAGTTGAAAACCTGAAAATAGAAATCGCTCCAAACCCGATAAACGATAAGCTAAATTTGAACATTCATTACATCCATTCAGATCATATTATTATAGGATTGTATGATTTGACAGGAAAATTTTTGGGCAATATTCTAAAAGATGATGTTAGTGGAAAAGGTCTCAAAAAATATTCTCTGGACTTCAAATATCCTACAGGTGAATATCTTTTGGCGGTGCAATCCAATTTGGGAAGACAGTCTATAAAAATTATTAAGAAATAGTTTTAGGAGCTTAATCCCGCTATCCACTATATCTTTTTCTTTTTTGGCAAAAAAAGAAAAAGGATGCCGTTCCTATCGGGGCTAGGGATTTTGTCAACCATAGAAATTCAATTATCAATAATAGAATTTAACAATCAAAAATCATCTCTAATTCAAAATCATTCCAAACATAGTTTTCGTAACTTTGCAACGATGAATTCTTTAGTTGACAAATATAATATTCCTGGTCCGCGTTACACATCTTATCCTACAGTTCCTTATTGGAATGAGGCAGATTTTACGCCAGAACTTTGGAAAAAATCCGTAATTAAATCCTTTTCTGAAAGCAATGCCCAAGAAGGGATTTCCATTTACATTCACCTGCCTTTTTGCGAAGCACTTTGTACATTTTGTGCTTGTCACAAAAGGATTACGAAGCAGCATTCGGTAGAAATTCCTTATTTGGAAAGTGTCTTGAAAGAATGGCAATTATATCTTGAATTATTCAATGAAAAACCGAAGCTGAAAGAACTTCATTTGGGTGGTGGAACGCCGACTTTTTTCTCTCCGGAAAATCTGAAAACACTTTTACAAGGGATTTTTGATACAGTTGAAATTGCGGAAGAACAAGAGTTTAGTTTTGAAGGTCATCCGAATAATACGACTCGGGAACATCTTCAGACTTTATTTGATTTAGGTTTTAATAGGGTGAGTTTTGGTGTTCAGGATTATGACCCAAAAGTTCAGAAAGCAATCAACAGGGTTCAGCCTTTTGAGAATGTGAAAAATGTAACCAAATGGGCAAGAGAAATTGGCTATAAAGGAATCAGCCACGATTTGGTTTTCGGATTGCCGCATCAGACTTGGGAAGCCACCGAATATACGATTAGAAAAACTTTGGAGTTGAAACCAGACCGATTGGCGTTCTATTCTTACGCACACGTTCCTTGGGTGAAAGGAGTCGGACAAAGAGGTTTTGATGAAAGTGATCTGCCAAGCGGTGATGAGAAGAGAAGACTTTATGAAGACGGCAAAAAACTGCTGGAAGAATTGGGTTACATCGAGATTGGAATGGATCATTTTGCTTTGGAACACGATGACCTTTATCAATCGTTGATTCAGAAAAAACTGCATCGTAATTTTATGGGTTATACATCCAGCAAAACCCAGTTGATGGTAGGTTTGGGAATGTCAGCAATTTCCGATTCCTGGTATGCTTTTGCGCAGAATGCAAAAACGGTGGAAGAATATCAAAAAATCGTGGAAGAAGGTGAGATTCCGGTTTTCCGGGGACATATTTTGGATGGTGAAGATTTGACAATTAGAAAACATATTCTGAATCTGATGTGTCAGTTGGAAACGAGCTGGGATTTACAAACTTCATTTCCTGAAATCGAAGATGCAATTGAAAAACTGAAAGAAATGGAAACGGACGGTTTGGTAGAAATCTTCGACAATCAAATTAAAATCACTGAAAAAGGAAGAGCTTTTACACGAAATGTAGCAATGGTTTTCGACCTCAGAATGATGAGAAACAAACCTGAAACCCGGATTTTTTCGATGACGATATAATGATTAAAAGAAGTTTTAGTAACTTCTTTTTTATTTTAAATAAGATTGAAATGAATTTAATCAAACATAAAAATATAGTTCTAAAGTCAGAAAAAGAATTTTTGGCTGATGCGATTTTTCCGAATTCGAATGACAAGTTGCCTTTGATTATTTTCGTTCACGGCTACAAAGGTTACAAAGATTGGGGCGCTTGGGAATTGATGGGAGAGAAGTTTGCGAAAGCTGGATTTTATTTTGTTAAATTCAATTTTTCACATAACGGAACTACGATTAATAATCCTAAGGAATTTGCAGACTTAGAAGCTTTTGGAGAAAATAATTATTCCAAAGAGCTAGACGATTTAGAGATTGTGATTAATCATTTTAAAAATCAGAAAGAAGTTGATTCTCAAAATATAACTTTACTTGGACACAGCAGAGGCGGTGGGATTTCTGTAATCAAAGCTTCTGAAAATAGTTCGATTTCAAAATTAATTACATTAGCTAGTGTTTCTACACTTGACAGGTTTCCCAAAGATGAAGCTTTTGAAAACTGGAAAAATGACGGTGTTTACTTCGTCGAAAATGCCAGGACGAAACAAAAAATGCCTCACTATTTTCAATTCTATCTAGATTTTGAAATGAATAAAGAAAGATTTGATGTAGAAAAAGCCTGTGAAAAACTGACAGTTCCAACTTTATTTATTCACGGTTCTGCTGACGAATCTGTTTCTTTAAACCATTCTGAAAATCTTCAACGATGGACAAAGGATTCTCAAATTAAAATCATTAGAAATGCCAATCACACTTTTGGGGCAAAAGAACCTTGGGAAGACGATTCTCTTCCAAAAGAATTAGATAAAGCCTTTGAAGTTTGTATTGATTTTTTAAAAGAAAAATAAATTTATTTTTTCTTCAAAAGGTTATTGTTCTCTATCCAACGTTTGCTGGTATTGATGTCTTTCAAATACCAAATATCATTAGCATTCATCAGATAAAGGCTGTAAACAATGGGTGTTGCAATCTGCTTGCCCTCCAAATAATTGGCTCTGATAGAAATGGCATTCCTTTTACGAATAAAATCGCCACTGAAGATGTTGGAATAAGTTTGTCCGGTAGATTTATCATCAATCAGCTCAATCAAAGTAATGCTGTTATCTTCTTTGAACTCGAGAATATGACGTTCTGAATGATCTTCAAAATCTTCTACCAAAACAAATTTTTTGTTATTAATTGTATATCCGGAAGAATCCTTCATTTTTTTGTGTTTACTTTCAATTTTTTCCAAAATATCATTGATAGCGGAAAAATTCTGAGAATAAAAATAAACAGAAGAGGTTAAGCTTAAGAATAGGACTAATTTTTTCATTTTGATGTGTCTTCTCTACAAAATAAGCTATTGTAAACTGGATACACAAATCTTTAACAAAAATTATAAAACAGATTTTTGATTATCTTTGCAAAATGATACGGATTACAAAAATTTTCACTTTCGAGACAGCGCATGTTCTTTATAATTATGATGGTAAATGCAAAAATATGCACGGTCATTCCTATAAATTATTTGTAACAGTGAAGGGTAATCCTATCAATAATCTGGACGATCCAAAAAACGGTATGGTTGTAGATTTTGGCGATATCAAAAAAATTGTAAAAGAAGAAATTGTAGATATTTGGGATCATGCTGTTCTGGTGAATGGCGCTTCTCCGCACAAATCTTTGGGTGAAAATCTACAGAATGAAGGTCACAAAGTTATTTTTTGTGATTATCAGCCGACTTGCGAAAATATGCTTTACGATATTGCGTCAAAAATCCAATCTAAACTTCCTTCCGGAATTCAATTAGCCTATCTCAAACTTCACGAAACCGAAAATTCTTACGGTGAATGGTTGGCTGAAGAGAACTGATTTATTGCATTATAGATAATTTTAAGTATCTTTTTTTGTTAAATATTTGGTGTATTAATAAATTTTAATACTTTTGCACCCTAAAATTTAACAAACAATGAAAAAATTATTAGTTATTGGTGCAATTGCACTTTTCGGAGGTATGAATGCTCAAAAGAATACTATCCTTGTTGGTGGTGATATTTCTTTACTAACTTCAAAAGACAAATTCGGCTCTACAACAACTAGTGAAAGCAATACATTTAACTTCAACCCAAGAGTTGGTTACCAATTTACAGATAATTGGACTGCTGGTGTTAAATTAGGAGTTGGCACAGGGAAAGTTACAGAGCAAATTTCTGGCACTTCTTATGAGGGAACGGAAAAAATAAATAATTTTACTTACGGTGTATTTGGTAGATACACTCAACCATTAAGTGAAACTTTTGCAGTATTTGGAGAATTAGATGTTTATGCAAGTAATGGTAAAGCAACTTACTCTACTAATGCGCCTGGAAATTTTTCTTCCACAAACAAAACTACAGGTTTTGGTGTAATGTTTACTCCAAATTTGTTTATTAACTTTAAGAACTCTTTTGGATTGAACTTCAACATTGGTGGTTTAGGTTATGAAACTAGCAAAATAAAAGATTCTGACTTCAAAACTAATGCATTTGGTTTTAGTTTCGGAAAAGGAGTTACTGTAGGTATTTCTAAAAACTTCGGTACAAAATAATATCGAATTATAATAATAAAAAAACCTCGCAACTTGCGAGGTTTTTTTATTGAAATATAAGTCTTTAATCCAATAGGAAAATCAAATTTTTATAAAATAACTAATTTTGATTTTTGTTAAAATTTTCTTAAAATTGCAGACTTAAAATTAATAACAATGAAAAAACTATTTTTAGTTGGTGCAATTGCACTTTTCGGAGCTATGAATGCTCAGTCGGCTAAGTTTGGGCTTAACGCAGGTATGCTGACAGGATTTGCAAAAGCAAAAGTCCCTGGTTATAGTGAGACAGATTCTTCTACAGGATTTTATGTTGGAGCTTTGGTAGAAATTAAGTTTGGAAGTTTTGCGATTCAGCCTGCGGTTAACTATGCTAATATTAGCGATGGAAGTGGGTTGCAAATTCCTGTGATGTTAAAATATTACGCTATTCCAAAATTGAATTTTCAATTTGGTCCCCAGTTTTTATTTGATTTGGAAGATACACCGGCGGGTTATGAAAATTTTTATAATAAAACAAATTTTGGACTGGCAGTCGGAGCAGGTTTTGATTTTACGTCTAGCTTATTTGCTGAAGCAAGATATTCTTTCCAGGTAAATAATCATCTCAAAGATGCGCCTTCAGGATATGCATTAAAAGCTAATTATTTTAATCTTGGTTTAGGTTATAAATTTTAATCCAAATCCAGAATTATATAAAATAAACAACCTCGCAACTTGCGAGGTTTTTTTTAGTTTGGATAGACAATATATTTCTGTCTTATTTTTTCAAAATTATCAAGATCTTTCTTCCAGCTATCTTTAATTTCTTTTTCAGATTTTCCAGCAATGATTTGCTTTCTAAGTTCATCACTTCCGGCTAATTTGTCAAAGAAAAGGTTTTTCAGAAAGAAATCCTGCTGAGGATTTTTATAATTTTTGTAGGATTTCAAAAGCCATTCAAGATTTATTTGTCTTAAGTCTTGAGAGTATTGACTCAGATTTTCACCATAACATAATTTCCCATTCAAGAAAGGATCTTTTGCACCTTCGGTTGGTTTTGGCGTGAATTGATATTGGAAATCTTTTGTCCACGGCGAACCGTAGATTTGGAATGGTAAATCTGTTCCTCTTCCTACAGAAACCTGCGTTCCTTCAAAAAAACAGAGACTCGGATAAAGATTGATGGATTTATCATTAGGAAGATTTGGAGAAGGTTTGTCAGAAACGCCGTAACGCTGTTGTTTGTGGTAATTAAGCATTGGGATCAGCGTGTATTTTGCTGTCACTCCATTTTTCAGCCACTTTTCTCCATTCACCATTTTTCCGTATTCTCCAATTGTTAAACCGTAAACAACAGGAACATTGTGAAGTCCAATAAAACTTTTCCATTGATTTTTCATCATTGGTCCATCGGTGTAACCGTCGTGTGGATTTGGTCTGTCTAGGACAATCACTTCTACATTATTTTCAGCGGCAGCTTCCATAATATAAGATAGTGTCGAGATATAAGTGTAAAATCGTACTCCAACATCCTGAATATCAAATAAAATAACATCAGCATCTTTCAGGTATTCGGCTTTTGGTTTTTTATTTGGACCATAGAGTGAAATAATCGGTAATCCGGTTTTTGTATCTACACCGCTTTTTACATCTTCACCAGCATCGGCAACACCTCGAAATCCGTGTTCAGGCGCAAAAATAGATTTAATTTTTACATTATTTTCAACCAAAAAATCAACCAAATGTTTTTTGTTTTTCAGAAGACTGGTTTGGTTGGCAGCGACAATAACGTTTTTATTTTTAAGTAAGGAAAGATATAATTCCGGTCTGTCAGCAGCGGTTGCAAAACAGTCTTTGGATTGATCTTGAGACTTAATAAATGGTATTGAACTAAAATAAATTAGCAGGATAAAAACTAAAGTTTTATTTTTGAAGCTTAAAATCATTGATTTGAATTTTCCGTTATATTTCTCGAAAAAGATAGCGTTTTCCAAAGATAACAAAAATAATCTCTCCAAAGTGATTGTCTACATCGGCAGGCTTTCTGTTGCTTTGGGCATCATTGTTTCGCTGATTACAATCTCCACAGGTCTCGGTTCCAAAAAAGCTATCGAAGATAGAATTTCCAATTTCAGCGGGGATATTTCTGTAAAATCGACGCGTTCCAATTCTTCTTATAATTCTTCTGTTTTGGATGCAAAAGGATTGGATACCAATTCTGTAAAAGCTATTCCTGGCGTTGCTGGTTTACAATCTTATGCATCGGTAAGTGGAATCCTAAGAACTGAAAATAATTTTGCGGGCATCATTCTGAAAGGTGTTGGAAAAGATTTCGATAAGGAGAGATTCCAACCGTTTATGATTTCGGGTTCGATTCCGGATTATAAAGAAGACGGTTATAATAACGAGGTTATTTTATCAGAAAAAATCGCCAGCGACCTTTCACTCAAAGCGAACGACAGTATTGTTGCCATCTTTTCAAAAGAAGACCAAAAACCGATTTACAGAAAATTTCTGATTAAAGGGATTTACAAAACAGATATCAAACTGGTTGATGATCTTTATATGATTGGCGATATCAATCACGTCCGCAAAGTAATGAATATGAATGATAAAGAAGTTGGCGGACTTGATATTTTCCTGGATGATACGAGTGAAATCGATTCTACTTTTCCTCAAATCGAAAAATATATTGGATATAAAAATTATGCAGAAAAAGTAACGGAAAAATACCCACAGATTTTGGATTGGGTCAATATTTTCAATCAGAATATTTCTTTGATTATTGCCATTATGCTGATTGTTGTAGTCATTAATATCATTATGGTTTTACTCATTTTGATTATCGAGAGAACAAACTCCATAGGGCTTTTGAAAACATTCGGAGCTTCTAATGCGCAGATCAGATCCATTTTTATTAATTATACATTAATTATAATGATTCCTGGATTGTTGGCAGGAAATGTGATAGGAATCGGATTGCTGTTGATCCAAAAATATACAGGAATTATAAAGCTTGACCCGGAAAATTACTTCATCAGTACAGTTCCGGTAGATCTTAACCCGTTATACATCATTTCGATTTCTGTCGGGATTTTTATCGTATCGGGCATCGCAATGATTTTACCAAGTTATTTGATCAGTAGAATCTCACCATTAAAGGCTATTAAATACAGTTAATTAATTTTTATAGATTTAAATACTTGAAAAAATACTTAAATGATACTAAAAAACCTTAATTATCCACTTGATTTTAAATTCAAGATCACCACATTGGCCAGCGACTTTAACATTACGGACAGAAACGGGAATTATGTTGCTTATGTTCGTCAGAAAATGTTTAAGCTGAAGGAAGATGTAATTGTTTTCAATGATGAAAGTAAATTAAAGGAATTATTCAATATCAAGGCGAACCAATGGATTGATTTCAACGCATCTTATTTGATGACGGATTTGGTTAATGGTAAAAAATTCGGAAGACTGGCAAGAAAAGGGGTTCGTTCTCTCTGGAAATCCCGGTATGATATCATCGATGAAAATGATCAACCGAAATATCAAATCAATGAAGACAATGGCTGGGTAAAGGTTTTTGACAGTTTCATTGGCGAGATTCCGATTATAGGATTGTTCACGGGTTATTTTCTGAATCCTTCTTACACCGTGAAAGATAATGCGGGTAAAGAATACTTCAGACTGAAAAAAATGCCTTCTTTGGTTGGGAGGAGATTCCAATTAGAAAGATTAATTGATATTGATGACGAAGACGAATCTCTTGTTGTTTTGAGTTTTCTGATGATGGTTCTTTTAGAAAGAGCGAGAGGATAATAGCCTTAATTAAAATAATAGAATATGAAATATTACAATAATATAGTTGAAACGATTGGTAACACACCTTTGGTTAAAATCAATAAAGTCTTGGGAGAGGATTTTCCAGCTTTGGTTTTGGCAAAAGTGGAAACGACCAATCCCGGAAATTCTGTGAAAGACAGAATGGCGCTTAAGATGATACAAGATGCTGAAAAAGACGGACGTCTGAAACCTGGCGGAACAATCATCGAAGGAACTTCCGGAAACACGGGAATGGGCTTGGCTTTGGTGGCAATTCAGAAAGGTTACAAATGCATTTTCGTGACCAATTCCAAACAATCCAAAGAAAAATGCGACATCCTGCGTGCAGTTGGTGCAGAAGTGATTGTTTGCCCGACAGATGTGAAACCGACAGATCCGCGTTCTTACTATTCGGTTTCCAAAAGACTGGCAACTGAAACAGAGAACGGTTGGTATGTGAACCAATACGATAATTTGTCCAACAGACAAGCACATTACGAAAGTACAGCACCGGAAATCTGGGAACAGACGGAAGGAAAACTGACGCATTTCGTAGTAGGCGCCGGAACAGGCGGAACAATTACAGGCTGTGGAAAATTCTTCAAGGAGAAAAATCCAAATATTAAAGTTATTGGCGTTGATACTTATGGTTCAATTCTGAAAGAAATCCACGAGACAGGAGAGATTCACTTGAACCACGCTTACACTTATATTACTGAAGGAATCGGCGAAGATATTCTTCCTGAGAATTATGATATGAGTGTGATTGACCATTTTGAAAAAGTGACTGATAAAGATGGTGCAATCTACGCAAGAAAACTGGCAAAAGAAGAAGGGATTTTCTGTGGCTATTCTGCAGGAAGTGCGATGTCTTCTTTGGTCCAAATGAAAGACCAGTTTACAAAAGACGACGTGATTGTCGTTCTGCTTCACGACCACGGAAGCCGTTATGTAGGAAAAATCTACAACGATGAATGGATGAAGGAAATGGGTTGGCTGGAATAATGATGAATTAATGATAAAATAAAGAAACCGCTGTCGAGAGATAGCGGTTTTTTATTTGATGTGATTAGAATTATACAATTCCGCCACCTACTATCAATCTTAAAAATCCAAAAATCGCTGCGGCTGAACACATAATAATTCCAGCCGTTGCATTGCCTTTTGGTAAATTATCTTCCTGTACATAAGCCACAATGCTGATTACCAATCCTATCATTGCAAACGGAATATTAATCCAGTTAAAGGCTCCAAGACAAGGAATAAATCCAAACAACAACCCGAAGATGGCTAAGATTCCCAGTACTAGACTTGCTTTTTTCATAGTTTTGTTTTTATATTTTTTAAATAGTTTAAGAATAAAATTGAATTTAGGATTAATAATCCGAAAATAAAAATACTGAATGGGTTTAAATGAAAAGCGGTTTCAAGATTAAAATGTTTGATTTCTATAAAAGCTCTCGTCGAACCACATAACAAACATTCTTTTCCAACTTTTTGATACTCACACGTTGGCGAAATAGATAAAAGTTTAACATCATCAATGAGAAATAAAAGCAACAATATTAATATAGATATGATTGCTGAAATCTGCCAAACGATTCTGATTGCACTTTTTAGTTCTTGATTTTTATAGATTGTTTTGATCATTTTATCAATTGATCTGCTAATAATCCTAAAACTAAACCTCCAACAGTTCCAAATACACCCAATAAAATCATCGGGATTGCTATTAATGTTATAATTTGGGAATGAGATTCTCTTATTTCGATAAAATATTTTGATGAATCTACTGGTTGAAGAGGAATGATGCTTCCTATCATACTTTCTATTTTCGAAATGTTGCTGCCATCCTTAAATTCAATTTTATAATTTCCGATTGGTGCGCGAAATCTATAAAGTTCCATTCTTCCTGTAGAAAAATTATTAGTTTGTGGTCTCAGTAGGGAAAAACTTAATTTTATTTCCTCATTTGTAGATTCTTCGTAGATGTGTAATTTGAATTGGTCAATTGGCGTTCTTTTAAACATTTGTCCTTTCTGCCAAATTGAAAAGTAGCCTTCTTTTGTAATCGAAAATTGCCCACTTTTGTCCAAATACGGGATTTCTAAAAGAAGTTTTCCGTTAAAAGCTTTTCTAATTAATTGTATGCCTTTAACCATAATAAAAACACCAATTGGAATTAGACAGAAAAATAATATTTGAATTGATGTGATGGGCATTGTTGGTATTAGTTATGGAACTTACACAAAAACCTCAAAGTCAATCCCATCAAAACTAGCAAAAACCATTGTCGGATAAGAATCCTGATGGAAGATATTACCTTCAGAATCAATCCCAATTGCGCCTGCAAAACCATCAATTTCTTTCAGTTCTTCAAAGGTTCTGTCAAAGGCATTTTCAATAGTTAATCCGTCGGTTACTCGGGTTACGATTTTAGCAGCAGTCGCATTACTCACGATATCTTCTCCAACACCTGTACAACTTATTGCACAAAATTGATTGGCAAAATTTCCTGCAACAGTCGCCGAATCAGAGATTCTTCCAGAAATTTCAAAACCTTTTCCACCGGTAGAAGTTGCAACAGCCAGTTTTCCGTGTTTGTCAATCGCAACAGCGCCAACAGTTCCTTTTCCTCCGTTTTTTAGTTTCTCTTCGTATTCTTTTCTTCGCTGAGGAATTTCCGTTGAGAAGTTTTCGAAACCGTGTTGATTAGCATATTGTTTGGCTCCGTTGCCGCCCAAAACGCGGTCGTCTTCTTTCATCAATTCTTTGGCAACAAAAATCGGATTTTTTACATCCTGAATATTAATCACGCCACTCATTTTCTGAGTTTCGCCATTCATTATCGCAGCGCTCATTCGGATTATTCCGTCACTTTGGATTTGCGAACCAATTCCGGCATTGTACAGTTCATCATCTTCCAGCAGCGAAACCGCATAAGCAACCGTATCAAAAGCAGAATTGTCTTTTAAGAATTCATAGGATTTTTTCGCAATATCTTTTAATGAATTTTGTTTGGCAACTTTCACTTCATTACTTTGACTGCTTTCTGAGAAAAATCCACCGTGGATGATTATTTTCATTTTAAATTTTATTAGTTTTTTCAAAAAAAATCTCACAGATTAAGCAGATTGCTGAATTATTTTAAATGTTAATCTGTTGAATTTGCTTAATCTGTGAGAAATCTATATTATTCTGAGCTTACCTGCGGAATCGGATTATATTGCGAATTAACAATCGTCATTTCCCGGCTTTTCAAATCGAATGTATCATTCATAGAAAGCACATCCACAATCAGATTTTTGATAGAAATCGGTTGCCCCAATTCTACATTCGTCAGGTTTGTATCTTTGATTTGAAGGCCGTCCACCAAAATCACAAGACCGGAACCAATCGCCGTCATCGTTTCTTCTTCAATGAACAAGCCTGTATCTTCACCAAGGCCAATTCCCAAAGTTCTCGGATTGTTCACAACCGCCTGAAATAATCTTCCGATTCTTCCTCGCTGTACAAAATGAGTATCAATAATCACATTTTCTATAAAGCCAAGACCTTGAGTCGTTTTGATTTCGCCTTTCAAAAGTGCCTCGGAGCTGGATCCTTGATAAATCATATTTTCCGATGCAGCAGCAGCTCCCGCAGAAGTTCCTGCGTAGATGAAATCTTCGTTTTGGTATTTGTTCAAAATTGAATCGTGAAATCTCGTTCCACCAAGAATTGATGTTAAACGAAGCTGGTCGCCACCAGTGAACATTACAACATCTGCCGCATTAGCTCTCGCAACAATGGCGTCGCTGTTGGCTTGTTCACGATTTTGGATATCAAGAATATTACAGTTTTTTGCGCCAAGATATTCAAACGCTTTTTTATATTCAGGACCAACAATGTCAGGAATCTGAGATGCGGTCGTAATCACTTCAATGACAGAATCTTCTTTCAGTTTCGATTCATCAATAATCTTTCGGAGGATTCCGCGTTCAAAAAAGTTAAGATTTTTTTCAACATTTTGGTCAAAACTGGTCTCCGTAAAACTACCTTTGTTTACAGCGCCTCCAATGATGACTAGTTTTCCTTTTGATTTCATATTAACAAAAATAATAAATCATTACAGAATAAACCTCATATTAATCGCTTAATAATCTACAAATCAGATTTAAACTTTTAATAATTAAGGACTTATTTCCGGAAAACAATGCTTGTTGATTAATGAATTGTTAATTATTCTGATGAATCAATAACAAATTTCTTTTATAACAGAATAATTATTTTCAATTTTTCTTGATTTTACATTATCTTTGATAAAATAGAGAATAACGATTTACAAATTAGCAAGCGTATTTGATTTGACATTTTAGTTCGGCATTAGATTTGGGCAGCTTTATCCGCCCTCCGTTCCCGCTATTTTTATTTTTTGATAAAAAATAAAAATGAGCTCCACTCAGGTCGGGCTGCGTGCAATTCAGTGTAAAATCATAAGTTAAAATCAGTGAAATAGAAATATGAAAATAGAAAAAATACAAGTTTTAAGAGGTCCCAATATTTGGAGCATTACAAGAAAAAAACTCATTCAGATGCGTTTGGATTTGGAGGAAACAGAGCATCAGCCGACCAACAAAATTGAAGGTTTCCGGGAAAGGATAGAGCAATTGTTACCATCATTGTATTCTCACAGATGTTCTGAAGGAACCGAAGGCGGATTTTTCAAACGTGTAGAAATGGGAACCTGGATGGGACACGTGATCGAGCATATAGCGTTGGAAATCCAGACATTGGCAGGAATGGATGTCGGTTTTGGAAGAACCAGAGAAACCAAAACACCTGGAACTTACAATGTTGTTTTCAATTATATCGAAGAAAGAGCCGGCGTTTTCGCTGCGGAAGAAGCAGTGAAAATTGCAGAAAGTCTCATCGCAGGAACCGATTATGATATTAATTCTTGTATTCAGACTTTAAAAGAAATCCGAGAAAGAGAACGATTAGGTCCATCTACAGGAAGTATTGTTGAGGAAGCGGCGTCCAGAAGAATTCCTTGGATTAGATTGGGTAAAAATTCTTTAGTTCAATTGGGTTATGGAATTAATCAACAACGTTTTCAGGCCACGATTACAGGAAACACGAGCAGTATAGCCGTAGATATCGCCTGTAACAAAGAACTCACAAAAAAAATGCTGGAAGATGCTGCAATTCCTGTTCCTTCCGGAGGTCTGGTGACAGATGAGGAGGGTTTGCAGGCGGTTATCAGAAAAATAGGTTATCCGTTAGTTCTGAAACCTTTGGATGGCAATCACGGAAAAGGTGCATCCATCAATGTTAAAGATTATGAAACGGCTGTTATCGGTTTGGAGCACGCTCAGAAATATTCCAGAAAAGTTATTGTAGAAAAATATATTACAGGTTTTGATTTTCGGGTTTTAGTCATTAATCACAAAATGGTTGCGGCGGCGAGAAGGGTTCCTGCTCACGTTGTCGGTGATGGCGAACTGAATCTTCAGGAATTAATCGACAAAGAAAATCTTGATCCTAGAAGAGGTTACGGACACGAAAATGTTTTAACCGAAATTGATGTTGATAAAGACACCAACGAACTTCTTGAAAAACTCAATTATACATTAGAAACCGTTCCACAAAAAGGAGAAATCGTCTATCTGAAATCAACAGCAAATCTTTCTACAGGAGGAACATCGATTGATGTGACCGATATGATTCATCCGGAAAATATACAAATGGCAGAACGTGTTTCCAGAATTATTGGATTGGACGTTTGCGGGATCGATATTATGGCGGAAAATTTAACGCAACCTTTGAAAGAAAGTGGCGGCGCCATTTTGGAAGTGAATGCTGCACCCGGATTCAGGATGCATTTGGCTCCAAGTGAAGGGTTGCCAAGAAACGTTGCGGCTCCGGTTGTTGATATGCTTTATCCACCGGGAAAAGAATTCAGAATTCCGATTATTGCGGTGACTGGAACTAATGGTAAAACTACAACGACTAGACTTCTTGCTCACATTGTTAAAAACAATGGTAAGAGAGTAGGGTTTACAACTTCAGACGGTATTTATATTCAAAATACGTTACTTGAAAAAGGTGACACCACTGGACCAATGTCTGCAGAATTTATCCTGAAAGACCCAACGGTAGAATTTGCTGTTCTGGAAACTGCCAGAGGTGGAATTCTCCGTTCCGGATTAGGTTTTGGAACTTGTGATGTTGGCGTTTTAACCAATATTAAAGAAGATCATCTTGGAATCAGTGATATTCATAATCTCAAGGATCTGACAAGGGTAAAACGTGTGGTTCTGGATAGCGTGAAAAAAGATGGCTGGTGTATTTTGAATGCAGATGATGAATATTCTATGCGATTAGCTGGCGATTTACATTCCAAAGTGGCACTTTTCAGTTTGGATGAAAATAATCCTCATATCAAGAAATTTGCGAAAGAAGGAAAAATTACCTGCGTTTACGAAGAAGGTTTTGTAACCATCAAAAAAGGCGAATGGAAAATCCGAATAGAAAGGGTCAAGAATATCCCAATTACAATGGAAGGGAAAGCGAAGTTTATGATTGCGAATGTTTTAGCTGCGTCATTAGCCGCTTACGTTTACGGTTTCGAAATTCCGAATATTGCTTTAGCTTTGACGACGTTCATTCCAAGTGCGCAATTGACACCAGGCAGACTGAATGTTTTCAAATTCAAAAACTTCAAAGTGATGATTGATTTTGCGCATAATCCTGCGAGTTATGAAGCGATTGAAGATTATCTTAAAAATATAGAATCCAATAAGAAAATCGGGATTATTTCTGGAGTTGGAGATAGGCGGGATAATGACATCCGCGAATGTGGGAAGATTGCCGCAAGGATGTTTGATCATATCATTATCAGAAACGAAAAACATTTGAGAGGCAGGCTGGAAGATGAAATCAATGGATTGATTATAGAAGGTATCCAAAGTATCGACAAAAGTGTAAGTTACGAATGTATCCCGAAAGAAATCGATGCTTTGAAACACGCAATGAGTCTGGCAGAAGAAGGTACTTTTATCACGGCGCTCAGTGATGTGATTCATAATGCGATAGAACTGGTTCAGGAATATCAGGCGAAAGAACTTCAGGATGAAGGAACTTATTAAAACTCAAAAAATATAAACAGAAACCGTCATTTGTTGGCGGTTTTTTTGTTGAAGAATTAATGAATTCTTAAATTCAACCATTCAAATTGACATTAATGAAACTATTTAAAATAATAACTGCTGTTCTTACTTTAAGTTCATCACTTGTATTTTCACAGAATTATAAAACATCTTCAACAGCAAAATCTGGTAAAGAATTTCCAAAAATTGATAATGATAGAAAGGCTCGGTTCAAAGTTTATTTTCCAGACGCAAAATCTGTAATTCTGGAAGGCGGCGACGGAATGCAAAATGTGAAATCTACGACAACTAAAGGTAAAGAAGGCTTTTGGAATATCTCAACTTCTCCATTGGAAATTGGTTTCCATTACTATTGGTTCAATGTCGATGGAAAACGAATTAACGACCCGAATACAGAATTGTATTTCGGTTACGGACAACCAACAAGCGGAATTGAAGTTCCTACAAATGAAGATTTTTTCTTCGAAAAAAATGTTAAGCACGGAAAAATTGTTGATGACAATCTAGATTCTGAAATCACGAATGGAAAACGGAATTTCAAAGTGTATTTGCCGCCAAGTTACGGAACGAAGAAATTTCCAGTTTTATACTTGTATCACGGGACTGGCGAAGATATTACAGGTTGGGAAAAGCAAGGTTATATCAAAAATATTCTGGATAATCTTTTTGCAGAAAGAAAAGCTAAAGAGATGATTGTGGTAATGGATTATGGCGTTGCTTTGACTCCTGAACAGGAAAAATTACCAGATGATTATCCAAGAACAGTCCTTTCTGCTAAAAATTTGGACAAAATTGTAGTTCAGGAATTGATTCCGTACATCGATAAAAAATATAAAACCACTCAAAAACAAGCCATTGCAGGGCTTTCGCGGGGAAGTTATCAGGCGATGTTGATTGGCGCTAATCATCCGGATTTATTTTCTGCGATTGGTTCGTTCAGTCCGGTGATTTATGAAGGAACGGAAAGCCAACCTTTCAAAGAGTTGCCGATAGATAATCTTTTGAAGTCGAAGTCAAAGCCTTTCTTTTTTATGGGAATTGGCGAAAAAGAAGACCAGCGTTTTATCAATTATAATAATTTGTTGAGTAATTATTTACATCAAAATAAATATCCGTTCGAACAATACCAATCTGCCGGAACTTACCACGAATGGCTGACTTGGAGACGTTGCCTTTATGAATTTGCTCAGAAAATATTTAAATAAATTGCAAAATAAAACCGCTTGTATTGAGCGGTTTTTTTGATTAATAATTTTCATTTTTTCTAGAATATTCTGGTGTAAAAACTTCTTCCTGTACTTCCTGCGAATATTTTTTAACCCAATCTTTATAATAATATTCAGCAGAGAGTCGATTATTTTCCAGCTTGTATTTGGCAAAAGGTTTTCCAATTTCAGGAACTTTTTTCAGACCAAAGGTTTTGTTGGTTCCATTATCAAATTTGCAATCCATTTCTCGTGCCCAAATCATTTCAAACTCATTAGAATTGATTTTCCTGATAGGGTAGGTGTACATGCATTGCCCATGATATTCAAAATTCAAAGTGGTTTCCGAGATATGAAGAATGACCAATCCATTTTCCCAGTTTCCGGTAAAATCATTTGAAAGTTGGAAACTCCGAACGAATGAATTGTAATCAAAACCTTCCATCGCATTGATTTTCCACTGATTATTTTCTTTTACAGCTTTCAGATTATAAACCATTCCGTCGCCCCAACTCCAATTATAAGAAACTGATTTACCCTCGTTCTTAAGATTCATAATCCAGATTTTATCAAGGAAATCATCTGGTCTGTCCTGGCAGTTGCACCAAGGATTTGCATCATTTCCGTAGGGTGGCAATTCTCCAACTTTATAAACCAAGGCGCCGGATTTCATTTCTTTATCAATTTTCAATGCGATTTTGTTGTAATTATTAATGAAATCTTCGGTGAATAAATTGGTTTTTCTTAATTCTTCCAATCGTTTTTGATGGGCTGTTTTATCAATTTCTGAATAGACAGAATCATTTTCATTCTTTAATAAAACATCAAAATCCTGACCCTTACTTTCTGTTTCATTCCATTGATAAAGCTTCTTTGTTAATGCCAAAGCGCAATACTATCATTGGACTTGGAATCAATTTTTAATGGATTTTCTGATTGTTCAGGTTTAGGTGATTCCACTTTGTTACAATTCAATAGCAAAACAAGGAAGCTGAATAGAATTATTTTTTTCATTGCGCGTTTTTATATTAAACGAAATTATTTTGTTGTCTCTACACTTTCCACAGTGATTCCCAGTCAAAAACAGTTTGGCTGGAAAGGACAAATGAACAATCATATCAGTATATCGGGATTCTAATTATGAAGGTTTTACGCTTGTAGTCCTTCGTGTCCTTCTGGTAGTATTGATTCTTCTATTGAATTTGCATTGCTAAAATAGTTATTATTTTTTGGTTTAAGTATTCTTGTTAAGCAGATTAAGTTTTCTTTTGATTTGGTATATTTGCATTTAAACTCCCAAAGTGAAGCTTCACAACAAGAAAAAATACCTCAGCTTTTTAAAATTCAAAAGAGATTTCCAGCAATACGGACTGGAGAAAGCGAGGAGCTATGAGATCGTTCTCCATTGGTTGAGTAGCAGAATGAGCAGAAGTCAGTTTCTTCTTCTTTCAGGTATTTTAGTTGGTCTCACAGCTGGTTTGGCGGGTGTGATTTTGAAAACTTTGGTTCACAATATTCATTATTTCATCACGCACAAAGTTCACTTTGAGTATCAGATTTTATTCTACATTATTTTTCCTTTTTTAGGAATCGTGTTGACGACAGTCATAGTGCAGACCATATTCAAAGGGCAGGATAGAAAAGGGATTGGTGCAATTCTTTATGAGATTGCCCAAAATTCAAGCATCGTTTCATCCGTTAAGATGTATTCTCAGATTATCCAAAGTGCAATTACCGTTGGTTTGGGAGGTTCTGCTGGTTTGGAAAGTCCAATTGCCGTTACCGGCGCAGCGATTGGTTCCAATTTCGCGCAAACTTACAGATTGAGTTATAAAGAGAGAACACTTTTATTAGCTGCGGGAGCAAGTGCCGGAATCGCTTCAGCTTTCAATGCACCAATTGCAGGTATTATGTTCGCCTTTGAGATTCTTTTGACAGGAGTGGTTTTTACAGATTTTATTCCGTTGGTTGTGGCGGCGGTTTGTGGGAGTTTATTGTCAAGAATATTACTTCAGGAAGATGTACTGTTTAGATTTTATACAAGAGAAGCTTTCAATTATAAAAATGTTCCTTATTATCTTATTTTAGGAATTGTAACAGGTTTATATGCCAGATATTTTGTAATAATATCTCAGAAAGTTGAGCATTTTATACACAAACTCAAGATGTCACCTTTGCGAAGAGCAATGTTTGGTGGCGCCGTTTTATCATTACTTTGTGTCTTGTTTCCGCCTTTGTTTGGCGAAGGTTATGATACGATTAAAGCCTTTACCAATGGCGAGACGCTTGAGATTATGGAAAACAGTTTGTTCCGATATTTTGAAATCAAGAGTCTTACGGTAATTGTCTTTCTTGTTTTAGTTTTGATTCTGAAAGCTTTTGCTACGCCATTCACTATTTTTAGTGGTGGAAACGGCGGTAACTTCGCGCCGTCTTTATTTGCTGGAGGAACAGCAGGGTTTCTTTTCGCTGTGGTTTGTGAGCAGTTGGGTTTCAAAGAAGTTCCGGTTACCAATTTGGTTTTAGTCGGAATGGCAGGTACAATGAGCGGAGTTCTCTATGCGCCACTCACCGCTATTTTCCTGATTGCCGAATCCAGTTTTGGTTACGATTTGTTCATTCCGTTGATGATTGTTTCGGTAATATCTTATTTGATGGCAAAACGATTTTCGTCCATTTCTCCTGAACTAAAATCTCTGGCAGACGAAGGTAAAATCTTTACCAACAAGCACGATAAGAATCTTTTGTTTTCGCTTAATACCAAAGATTATATTGATTATGAATCTCAGACAATTAATGAAAATGCTTCTGTAGAAGAATTGTTTGAGATGATAAAAAACGGCAATAAAAATACATTTGCTGTGATTGATAATGACAAAAAGCTGAAAGGTATTCTGGATCTGGATGACGTTCGCCCTTATCTCTTCAGCAAAGAAACCGAGTCTCTTTCTCTCCGTAAAATGATGAAAGCACCACCTGCAATCATCAATCCTGAAAATAAAGCACAGGAAATATTACAGATTTTTGATGATACTGGTTTTTGGAATTTGCCTGTTGTAGATAACAACAATCAATTCATTGGGTTTATCTCCAAATCAGCCATATTGATTGGTTATAGACAACTATTGAAATTATATTCTGAATAACAAAATTGTTCAGAAAACTAATGTTTCCTTTTGTGATAATTCAAAAGATACTTTCCTTTCTCAGAGCCTTTGGAAAAATTACCACTTAGTTCCCATAGATAACGGGCATTGGCTCTCGCATCTTCGTTACTGAAGTTTTCATACTCGATTCTGTAGATAGAACTGAATAACCGTGAACGCCCAACACCGTGATGACAATGGATGAGTACAGGATAATTCTTCTTATCATCCATAATCTTCAGAAACTTCTGAACTGTGCTATCTTGTGGAATTTGGTCTGTTGGCAGGTTGAAATAATTAACGTCGGAAATTTTATTTATAGCATTTTCTTCGGCACCAACCTGCTTTTTGGTTTCGGGATTCAGTTCGGTCTGTTCTTCACCGTCGCGTAGGTCGATAACTGTTTTTATTTTATGGTCTTTTAGAAATTCTGGTAATTTGTCAGGTGCAACCACACCAGAGTTATAAACTTTATTTTCTGAGATGGTCACCAGATTGTAACGGGCTTTTTTCTGATAAAAAACGAATCCTGAAATAAAGATCGCTATCATTATAAAAAGAAAAATGATTCTTTTCATTGTTGTACTTTTTAATTTCATAAAGTTTAAAGTTTTGAAATAAATCAATCGTGCATTATTCATCATTTAGAGAATCCACGCCATCATCTTTTAGTTTTGCCAAAGCCGTTTTCATACTTTCTACCTGCTCTTTTGGGTGACCCTTCCAAATGCTGACTTCTCCCACAATTCTGAAAGGTAAAGTAGATCGGTAGGATTTTGTTGGATTACCCGGGAATTTTCTATCCGTCAGATCGGGATCGTCTTCTATATCGCCTGTTGGTTCTACGAGGTAAATTCTTTCACGTCCTTCTCCAACTGCTAGTTCTGCACCCCAAATAGCAGCATCTAATGTAGCGCTGAGAAAAATATACTTGGCGTTTTTTCGCTTTCCAAAATTCGAGGTTTTTCCAGGCTCTATCAGTTGTCCCAGTTGTAGGTCAGCTTTTGTTCCGTGGAAATAGGTTTGGGAAAAAGGAGTTGGATTTCCCAAATTGGGAATATTGTGACGCTCTTCAGTCTCCATTATTTAAATATATTGATTTCTATTTTAAAATTAATTTTACTTTAATCTCCACCACCACATCCACCACAGCTACTGCAAGAACTACCACAACTGCTTCCGCAAGATGAACTGCTACCGCTATCATTTCCAAAATAATTGTTCTTTTCTGTGTAACTTATGACTGGAATAAAAGTGGCTGTCAAAACTGCAGCACCTGTGAGAAAATATTGCCATTGCCAAGCGTCTTGGATCTGCCTTGTTGGGAGAATCTCAGTTTTGTATAAATCAGGAATGGTTTTGGTGGAAAACAGTTTCGTAAGTCTGTTCAGATAATAGATAATTAAAACAATCAAAATTACGGTAATCATCAAAATTTGAAAGACAGGTTTTTCTCTCAGAATTCCGGTTATTAATCGGATGAAACCCAGCAATAATAAACTATTTAAAATAACAAAATTGGTGTAAAACAAGTTTCCGAATTTCTTCGATTTGATAATATACTTTTGAAATGCATCAGCCCATTTTGCAGTATTCGAGAATATAGGTTTATTCATCAATTGTCTTAACAAAGCAGTGTAATGTGTCCTTCCTGATTCTTCCAAGGTTGCGATTACTTGTAACTCTTTTTGCGAATTAAGCTTTTTAGATTTCAACAAATCAATGGTTTTATCTGGGTTGATGAAGATGATGTTTCTATCAATTAATTCGTTGACAGTTCCATTGATGATATTATCAAGTCTTTGAGTCTTTAAATAAACCAATTCATAAGGCTCGAGCCGATAAATAAAAGAATTTTTATCGAAGCCTTTTGTTATATTTTTAAGTTTAATTCGATTATAAAATTCCAGTCCGGCAAATGTCAAAATACTTAAACTAATAAATCCAATGACGAAATAAGGATTGTTGATTTCAATATAAATAGGCTTCAAAAAAAAGTAAAAAGGTACAACAAGAGCAATGAAACCAAGAATACCAAAGACCAAAAAAGTTCTGATTTTGAATCTGGCTTTTTCAAGGTTCAGGCTGTCAAACATACCGGGATAGTCCCAAATACTTTTAGGTTGCTCTCCAAAAACATCAGAATATAGTTTCTGAGTTCTTTCTTTTGCCTGACTGAATTTTTCAAATTCTGCTCTATTGTGTGTCGAAGGAATGTGTTGGATTTGCTTACCAATTAAAGTACAAAAGTTTTGATACGATTGTGTGAAAATCAAGTGCTGATGCCAAACCGTATCTACAATTTCAGATGGAGAAACCATCATCTCAGAAGTAGCTGCCAGATACATAAACTTTTTGTACTCCAGAATCGCCAACTCTGTAAAAGCCTCTGTCCAGAAATTTTCATTGGCAAGACGGGTCGTAAATCCATATTCACTCGGTGGATCGTCAAAATCAAACTGAAGTATCTCGTCCCAAAGTTCTTTGTTCATAAAGTTATGGATAATTTATGCAGTAATACTTCTATTTCTCTGCCTTCTTTCTGAAATTTTTCACCAAAACAAAAGCCGCAAACAAAAGCGTGACTGTATAAAGAATAGCCAAAGCGGGTTTTTCGACAGTCATTGTTTTGAAATCGATTTGTTTGTACAATGCTGAGCCAACAATCAGAGCGACAACAAGCATTGTGAAGATGGGAGCTTTATTATTTTCCATAGTTTAGTTTTAACTTATTAAATTCAAATATACAATTAATAAGAATACATATAGAATCATAAAATCTGCCTATCATTTATATCAATTCTTGTTGGATTGGTAAAAATAAAGAAGCGATGCTCGGCTTGTGTGAGTAGAAGTAAATTACAGACCAGACATTTCGCCTTCACAGCAGACAAAGATTATATCCTGAATCTTGCTGTTATTTCCTCAAAAACAAAAATCTAAAACCTTACAATTTTCTGAAAGATGGCTTGGATAAACCCTATGGGTTTCGCGTGGATGCCCGCTTTAGCGGTTTATTTCAACGATCCGGATGGCAATCAATTGGAATCTATTTCAATTTTAGAAAGTAAAAGTAAACCTGAATTAGATATTATGAAGACCGGCTGGTAAAAAGGTAATGAGTATTAAAATGAATTATATATTCCCAATCACAAACATATTTTCCATTGTTGGAACGGCGCTTCCGCCTTCTTTTTCAAGCGTTATGGCAAATGCCTGAGCATTCGGAATATTAGATAGTGCAATTTTGCTGTCTTTATCTTCAGAATACATTCCCGCACTTACAGGTTTTCCATCTACAATGGCCCAAAGCTGATACTGAGTACCATCTTTTGTTTTTGGGAGGCTATTTGCACTGAGGTAAACATCTTTAGACGCCTTATCCCAATAAACAATAGCTTTAGATTCAGGATGTTTTTCTACACCAGCCAATACGATTTTGATCATATTAGGATTGGAGGATATATCTAATCTTTGTTCCAAATCCTTCATCGCAAGATTCTGAGATTCTTTTTGGGATTGGAGTTCAGCAATCTGTTGTTCGTTTTTGGATTGGATATTCATCCAGAAAAGATTAGCTGCCAAACTGAATAGTAATAAAAGCGATGCCGCAACAGTGATAATCTTCCAGCTATTTATTTTTCTGATTTTACGATCTGGTTCATTTCTTACCTCATTGATATCTGTTGGGATTCCGGAAAGATTGGATTCAATAGTTTGTTCTTGTTGAATTTTGTTCCAAATCTTCGATTTCAAATCAGTGGGAGGTTTTACAGCCTGAGCGGTTGCGAGATCTTCCAATGTTTTTTGTGCTTCTTCGAAAGCCGCTTTTACTTCAGCATTGTTCTTCATCACACACTCCAAAATACCTGCTTCCTCGGGAGAAGCAAAACCTAGAATATAAGATTCTATAATTCCGGATGATATGTATTCTTTAGTGTTCAATTTATTGATAATCTTTTAGCAAGTCCTTTAACTTCATCAGTGCGTTCCTCATTTTGGTTTTTACAGTGCCGAGAGGTATTTTCAGCTTTTCAGATATTTCGTTTTGAGTGAATCCTTGATAATAGGCTAAATTAATCAATTCCTGCTTATCTGTTTCAAGAGTTTCCAACACATTTTTAATTCCGATAAAATCAGATTCTTCATTAGTTGTTGAAAGTTCTGCAGTGTTATATACGAAATCCGGCAGAGGTTGGTTTTTGAGTTCATTCTGAAATCCTTTAGACTTCAGATAATCAATTGCTGTATTTCGGGCGATATTGATCATCCAGGTATAAAAACGACCTTTCGAAGCATCATATTGATGAATCGAATTCCAAATTTTCACAAAAACTTCCTGGATAACATCTTCAGTATATTCTTTGGAGCAGACAATTCGGAGGATAACACCATACAAAGCACCCGAATAGTGATCATACAAATGATGAAAACCATTTTCGTTTTTCTCTCTTAGTAAGACGAGAAGTTGCTCTTCCGAATAGTTTGTTTTGATAAATGACGATTTAGTAATTCAAATGTAACAAAATAAAAGCCAACATAAATAAAATGTGAAAATATTTTTAAATCATTAATTATAATCTATATCTGTTCAAAATTTTTTAAATAAAATATCAATGTATTTTGAATTAATTTAAAAATAATCACCTGATTAACAATGATTTAAAATAAAATGTGAAATTTTTTAAATCCAAAAGACCATCGCTGTCGTAAATCATTTTATCAGTGAATAATATTAATCAAAAAATAAACTAAAATGAACAAACAATCAAAAATCGCAGTGCTGGGAATGATGGCTTTATCATTCGCCTTTAGTGGAAATCTTACTGCACAGACAATGAAGGAAAAAACAGTAATGGTGGGCGGAGCAGCAATGTATCCTTCCAAAAACATTATAGAAAACGCAATGAATTCTAAAGACCACAAGACTTTGGTTGCTGCTGTAAAAGCGGCGGGTTTGGTAGAAACATTGGAAGGCAAAGGACCATTTACGGTTTTGGCACCAACAGATGAAGCGTTCTCAAAATTACCAAAAGGAACAGTTGAAAATCTTGTTAAACCGGAAAATAAAACGATGCTGACAAAAATCCTGACTTATCACGTACTGTCAGGAAAATACAATGCGAAACAAATCTGGGCTGCTGTAAAAGCAGGCAACGGAAAAGCAATGATGAAAACAGTAGAAGGACAAGATGTTACTTTTTGGACAAAAGGTAAAGATCTTTATGTGCGAGATGCTAAAGGTATGGACGCGAAAGTGACTATTGCTGATGTTAACCAGTCCAATGGTGTGATCCATGTGATTGATACGGTTTTGATGCCGTAAGTAGTTGATAAGGCGGCGTAATATTTATGCTGCCTTTTCTGATTTCTTAATAGATACCAAATACTAAAAAATAATATTATGAGAAAAACGATTAATGTATCCAATCAGGGAGTAACCCTAGATACAGGAAGAAGAAACTTTTTAAAATTGAGTGGTGTAGGATTAGCTATTGCTGGACTTACGCTTGTAGGATGTAACGATGATGATATGATCATTGGTGGAAACAACGGTAATGTTTTCGACCTTGGAAAAGGTGATGTCGGAGTTCTTAATTATGCTTATGCTTTGGAACAGCTGGAAGCAGATTTTTATACCAAGGTGGTAAATAATTTTTACTCAGGGATATCCAGTGTGGAAAAGGAACTTTTTACAGATTTGTATCATCATGAGGTAATCCACAGAGATTTCTTCAAAGCGGCAATTGGTGGTGCTGCTCCGAACAGTATTCTTCCAACTTTGGAATTCCAGTATCCTAATGTCAATTTTAGTGATAGAAATTCAGTGCTGGCAACGGCAAAAGCTTTGGAGGATACTGGTGTAGCAGCTTATAACGGCGCAGGAAAATATATTACCAATGCAGATTATCTTGTGATTGCAGGTAAAATAGTTTCTGTAGAAGCAAGACACGCTTCGGCCATCAGAAACCTGATTAAACCTGGTTCGGCAGATTTCTCGGGAGACGATGTAATCGATGCTAACGGGTTGGATTTGGCAAAAGAACCAAAAGATATTGTGATGGCTGCGGGCGGATTTATCAAAACACCATTCACCTGGAAAGAAAGAAACATCGGTTAATTTATTCATCTTTTAAATTCAATTATTATGAACATTCTTAAAATATTAGATAAGCTTTCTGATGACAAATTCTTTACTGCAGAAGCTTCAAGATTAGATGCAATTACAAATATTACCAACTTTGGGAAGAAAGCAGCAGTGGCTGCAATTCCTTTAGGATTAGGTGCCTTAATGACAACACCTGTAAAAGGCGAAACCACAAAAGCTGAATCATCATTTGCTTTCAAGAGTACATTAACAGATGCTTTGCAATTGGCTTTGGTTTTAGAATACCTTGAGGATGAGTACTACAGAATGGGATTAGCAACTTCAGGGCTAATTCCAAATGCTGATAGAATCGTTTTTTCACAGATTTCAAAACACGAGACTGCTCACGTTGCTTTTCTAAAGAGTGCTTTAACATCCTTAGGACAAACACCTGGTGCTAAACCAACCTTTGATTTTACAGCAAAAGGCAATTTCTCGCCGTTTACAGATTACAACCAGTTTTTGATTCTGGCTCAGGCTTTCGAAGATACGGGAGTGCGGGCTTACAAAGGCCAGGCTGGTAATGTAATGTCCAACAAAGATGTGTTGACCGCCGCTTTGCAAATCCATTCGGTGGAAGCAAGACATGCTTCTCAGGTCAGAAGAATGAGAGCAAACAAAGGTTGGATAGAGTTGGCTGATGGTGGTAATATGCCGTCAGCTACTAATCCAGTCTATGCTGGAGAACAAAATACCAATCAGGCAGGCTTCAATACAGCAACTGCTTTTGGGGATAAGGCAGGTTCTGCATCGTACGATGAGCCAATGAGCGGAAGCGATGCACAGACTATTGCATCATTGTTTATTGCATAGACCTTACATAGTATATTTTGGTAAATCATTTTTCAGTTTCGGCTGGGAAATGATTTTTGTTTTAAGGGGAAGTAAAGTTTGGTGTTACTTTCAGTAAAAAATAAAACCGCTTTCCTGGAAACGGTTTTTATTTATTATAGTAATTATTCTACAGTCACAGATTTCTTAGGCGATACCGTACATTTTCCCTTATCCAGATTCACATTGGTTTTTACTTCGTAAGTGCCACTGGTGCTATAAGTGTGTGAAATTGTTTTATTGGTTGTGGTAGTTTTGTTACCATCTCCAAAATCCCACTCTACAGAAGTCAGTGTTTTTTCACCGCTGTAACTTATGGTGAAATCTAACTGCTTTGGATTTGTGGTAGAGATATCGTAATGCATAGAAGTGAGTATAGCTTCGCCAAGACAGTCTACAGCAGCTTCCTCAGCTTTTCTGCAGGAGTTGGTTGTTAGTGCAAAGCAGAAAAATAATAACAGGTAAAAAATTCTTAGTTTCATAATGTGAGATTTTAGTTTTAAAAGGTATAATCTTTAGCGTTGTTGTTTGGAAAGATAACTATCACCTTGTCACTTGGTTTTTCAGAAGTCTGAGAAACAATCGAAGGGTTGGAAGGATACTTCCCGTTCTTATAAGTTAAGGCTTTCCATTGGTCACCATCCTGAAGGTACAGGATCTTCCATCCATTTTTCATCTCAGAATCCACATAGATGGGCGGTCTGATAACCGTGAATTTCGTAATAGGCTGCAGATGGTCATTCAGTAAAATCATAGAGCAGCCTCCTGTTCCACAAAAATAAGGCGTTGAAAAACTCACAAACACTTCCATTTTACCTTCATCGTTGAGGTCGATGGTATTGTAGCGGAATTTCCGATCATTCATCCCAATGGATTTCAGGTCTGCAGGAGTCAAATAGTCGTTAGCAATATAATGGGCTATTTTTTCGGTAATAGCTCTCTGATTGTCAGGCTGAATCTGGGGTTTAGCTGTTACGCTGTCACTCAAGGAGATTTTTTGAGGTTCTGACGATGAGGTTTGCTCCGTTTTACTGCAACTGAATACCGAAACCGTAGCTAGAATTAGTCCTCTAATTATGATACTGTTTTTCATAATCTCAATTTATTCCTCTAAGTTACAAGATTTCGACGATTTCGTTAATGTCTGATGTCATATTTGCGTTAATTTTTATAAATAATAAAACCAATTTCTCAGGAAATTATGATTTCAATTTTAATTAACACAACACCCTTGCTCACACGTTCTGCATTAATTATTTTTACATTTATGATTATTCTGAAATTTTACAAACAGCAAGGTAAATGATGCGGAAGAAACTCATAATGTTGTTGATGCTCAGTACAGTTTCTGCTAAAGCACAGACAAGACCGGCAGAAGTAGGAATCATATTGGATAATGATCTCTATGTTTCCACCGTCAATGATCAATATTATACCAATGGTGTAGAGCTTTTCTATCGCCAGATAATTCCGCATAAAAAAGAAATTGTTAATAAAAAAATCCTCGAGTTCAGGCTGGGGCAGTATATTTACAATCCGCAAACCAATAAGGCTCTGGACTTATCCAAGAATGACCGCCCATTTGCTGGTTATCTTTTTGGAGAAGCAGGTATCAATACATTTTATCAGGATCAGTCGGTTCTCAAGATCGGTACACAACTCGGCTATGTGGGACCCAATGCTTTTGGAGAAGAATTTCAGAAAGGTTTTCATAAACTGTTTGGATACAACAAGATTTACGGATGGAGTCATCAGGTCAAAAATGCTTTGGCGGTTCAGGTAAACGTTTTCTATTCCAAGCAGTTGTTTACGGGGCAGCAACGTTTCGTAGATTTTCATATTCAGACAGAAGGAAGTTTAGGAACTGTTTTCACAGGAGTGAGTGTAGGACCGGTAGTGAGATTAAGCCTGATAAAGTTGATCCCCATTTATAATTCCAACCTCTATGATGGGGCATTGCAGAGCGATAAAAATAAAACTGCCGACCGCGAATTCTACTTCTATATCATGCCAAAACTGAATTACCAAGCCTATGATGCTACAATACAAGGCAGTTTGTTTAATGAGGACAGTCCTGTTACTTTTCCTTTGGAACCGATTCGCTTCAATTCAGAAGCGGGATTCAAATTCCGACGAAACCATTGGAATCTTTCCTACGCCTTCATCTACCGAAGCAAGGAGCTGAAAAACAACGATGTCAAATCCTATTACTACGGTTCTATTGGGATTGGTTATCTCTTATATTAAATAACAAACCGCCTTTTCAAAAGCGGCTCCAATATATTTTATCCCATAGGTGTGCAGACTTCTATCAGGAAACCATCAGGGTCTCTCAGGTAGGCTACAGTTTGTCCCCACGGTTTGATCTTAGGTTTCTCTACAAGCGTGGCACCTGCTGTTATTGCTTTTTCAACAGTAGCTTCTACATCATCTGTTGTGAAACCAATCTCAATCCCAAATGGCTTATTACTCAATTTACTTTCCATAAAGCCTTCGAATAGATTAGATTGTGCTAAAGTGATTGAAGCAAAAGCAAGAGTTGTTTCACCCACCAAAAGTTCAGCGTAATCCTGGTCTGGTGTCACAAATTTTCTCGTGAAACCAAATCCATTCTCATAAAACGAAATGCTTTTCTCTACATCCTGAACGTATAGAATGGTGTAAGCAAATTTTATCATAGTCTTGATTATTTAATTTAACTCAATCCCTGCCGTCACTTCGAATGTTTTTTCCCAGCACAGCGCAGAAAAATTGTATCGAAAACCTTAGTGATTCTTACATCCAACTCTCAATATGCTACTCGAAATGCCAAACAATCATTCATCATTTATAATTCATCATTAATTTAAACTCTCTCATCCTTAATCTCATCCACAATCTCAGGATTCAATAGAGTAGAAGTATCCCCAAAGTTAGAGAAATCGCCTTCAGCAATCTTTCTCAAGATTCGACGCATAATTTTCCCTGATCTTGTTTTCGGTAACCCAGACACAAACTGTATTTTATCCAACTTCGCAATTGGTCCGATCTGTTCAGAAATCAACTGGTTAATTTCTTTTGCCAAGTTCTCTTTGTTTCGGACTTCTCCGGATTCTTTCAGAATGACGAAACCATAAAGAGCATTTCCTTTGATATCGTGCGGGTAACCAACAATCGCAGATTCGGCTACAGCAGGATGCTCATTGATGCTATCTTCAATTGGTGCTGTTCCAAGATTATGCCCGGAAACAATCACAACATCATCCACACGCCCGGTGATTCTGTAATAACCAACCTCATCTCTCAAAGCACCATCCCCAGTGAAATATTTCCCAGGAAATGCAGAGAAATAGGTCTCCTTATAACGCTGATGATCACCCCAAATCGTTCTGGCAATGCCTGGCCAAGGAAAACGGATACAAAGATTCCCGGTGACTTGATTGCCGGAGATTTCGTTGCGTTTATCATCCATCAACACTGGCTGAATTCCGGGTAAAGGCAAAGTCGCATAAGTGGGTTTGGTAGGCGTCACAAAAGGAATTGGTGAGATGAGGATGCCGCCGGTTTCAGTTTGCCACCACGTATCGACAATTGGACATTTTTTCTTGCCGACGTTATCATTGTACCAGTGCCACGCCTCATCATTAATTGGTTCACCAACAGAGCCGATGACTTTCAAAGAATCCAGATTATGTTTCTGAACCCATTCCACACTTTCCTTTGCCAATGACCGAATCGCCGTTGGTGCTGTGTAAAACTGAGTTACCTTATGTTTCTCAATCACTTCCCAGAATCTTCCCGCATCAGGATAAGTTGGCACCCCTTCGAAGATCACTGTTGTTGCGCCATTCAGTAACGGACCGTAAAGAATATATGAGTGCCCCGTAATCCAGCCAATGTCTGCCGTACACCAATAGATGTCATTCTCCTTATAATTAAAAACATTCTTGAACGTGTAAGCCGTATAAACCATATAACCAGCGCAAGTGTGAAGCATCCCTTTTGGTTTCCCTGTAGAACCGGAAGTGTAAAGAATGAACAATGGGTCTTCCGCATCCATAATTACCGTAACAAAATCCGAAGAAGCTTTATCATAATAATCCGACATCCAGTGGTCTCGCCCTTCTTTCATCTTTACATCATTATGTGTTCTTTTAACAACCAAAACATTTTCTACGGTTGGAGCTTTTTCTAAAGCTTCATCCACAATACTTTTCAGGTCAAGGACTTTGTTTCCTCTATAACTTCCGTCTGATGTGATAACCATTTTTGCACCACAGTCATTCACTCTGGAAGCAACAGCCGATGCGGAAAATCCTGCAAATATCACAGAATGAACCGCGCCCAATTTAGCACAGGCCAGCATCGTTATTGCTAATTCCGGAATCATCGGAAGGTAGATGCAGACTCTGTCGCCTTTCTCAACACCCATTTCACGTAGGATATTGGCGGTTTTATTCACTCTTTCATAAAGTTCATTGAAGCTGATATGTTGCGCTTCTTCTTTTGGGTCATTCGGTTCCCAGATGATAGCGGTTTTGTCACCACGCACGGAAAGATGTCTGTCCAGGCAGTTTTTGGTAATATTCAGTTTTGCGTTCTTGAACCATTTGATGTTGGCTTCCTCCATATTATAATCCACGACTTTGGACCAACGTTGATACCACACAAAATTCTCGTCCGCAATCTTGTCCCAAAACTTTTTCGGATTTTTAATAGACTTCTTATACTCCTTAAAATAATCCTGTAAATTCTGAATGTGATAATTTCTCATATATATTTTGATTAGGTTTTTAACTCTTGTTACGTTCAAGCCAATTTACATAAAATTGAGCAAATATGAACTGAATATGACTCAGTTTCAGGATTAAAATTATTGTTAATATAAATTTAACAGATAATATTATCTTTTTAATTTGTTTTATAAAGATAATTATTTCTATTTTTGCATCTTAATTTAGATAATATCAATGAAATTAGAAGTTTCTTCAGAGAAACATTTGGTTTATGTAGAAGAAATCAGAAACGAAATGGAGGATTCTGCGAAAAAACGCGGAACTGGTATCGCAAAACGTTCTTCCGACTATCTGAGCAAAAAAATCTCAGAAGGCAATTCTATTATAGCAATTGACGAAAATGGTACCTGGGCAGGCTTCTGTTACATAGAAACCTGGACAAACGGTGAGTATGTAGCCAATTCAGGATTGATAATTTCGCCTCAATTCAGGAATGCCGGTCTGGCAACTCAGATTAAGGAAAGGATTTTCCAATTATCCCGTGAAAAATATCCGAATGCGAAAATTTTTGGATTGACAACAGGAATGGCGGTGATGAAAATCAACAGCAGTTTAGGTTACAAGCCGGTTATTTATTCTGAACTGACTCAGGATGAACAATTCTGGAATGGCTGTAAAAATTGTGTGAACTACGATATTCTGATGATGAAAGAACGCAAAAACTGTCTTTGTACGGCAATGCTTTTCGTTCCCGAAAATCTGAATCAAGAGAAAAAGAAAAATTTTGAATCCATAAATAATAATAATGAGTAAGAAAGTAGTTTTGGCATTTAGCGGAGGTTTGGACACTTCTTATTGCGCAAAATATCTGAGTGAAACTTTGGCTTATGAAGTTCACGCAGTCACGATTAATACAGGAGGTTTTGATAAGGAAGATGAAGTTTTGCTAAAAGAAAAAGCGGAAAAATTAGGTGTGGCTTCTTACAGGTTTGTTGATGCTTCGGAAAAATATTATAATGATTGTGTCAAGTATTTGATTTTTGGTAACGTTTTGAAAAACAATACTTATCCATTGTCTGTGAGTGCGGAAAGGACGATTCAGGCGCAGACGATTGCGGAAGTAGCTTTGGAAATCGGAGCGGATGCGATTGCGCATGGAAGCACAGGAGCAGGAAATGACCAAGTTCGTTTTGATTTGATGTTCCAGGTAATGTGTCCGAAAATAGAAATCATCACACCAATTCGTGATTTGAGTTTGTCACGTGAAGATGAAATCCAATTTTTGAAAAATCACAATTACGAAATGGATTTTGACAAAGCAAAATATTCCATTAACAAAGGACTTTGGGGAACTTCGGTTGGTGGAAAAGAAACTTTGACATCTCAGAATTACCTTCCGGAAGAAGCATTTCCTTCTCAAATCGAGAAAACAGAGCCTTCTCCATTGGAAATCGAGTTCAAAAACGGAGAATTGTTTTCTGTAAATGGCGAGATGTTTTCTCATCCGGTTTTGGCGATTCAGAAGATTGAGGAATTAGCTTCTCCTTATGGAATCGGTCGTGATATCCACGTCGGAGATACGATTGTCGGCATCAAAGGACGTGTCGGTTTCGAGGCTGCTGCAGCGTCAATCATCATCAAAGCGCATCATTTGCTGGAGAAACACACTTTATCAAAATACCAGCAGACGATAAAATCACAGTTGTCGGATTGGTACGGAAACTGGCTTCACGAAGCGCTTTTCCTTGACCCGGTAATGAGAAATATCGAATCATTTTTGCAGGATTCTCAGAAAACCGTTAATGGAAAGGTATTCATCACGCTTCATCCGTATCGTTTCATTCTGAACGGAATCGCGTCTGAAAATGATTTGATGTCTTCAAAATTTGGAAGTTACGGCGAAGAAAATCTCGCTTGGAGTGGCGAAGATGTGAAAGGTTTTACAAAAATCCTTAGCAATTCGCTCAATATATATCATCAAGTTAACAAATTAAATTAAAAATTTTTGCTGAGCGTAAGCACCTTTGCGAACCTTAAAACAGTTAGTAGTTAAAAAATCTTTGCGCTCTTTGCGTTCAAAAATATTAAAAAATAAAAATGAAAAAATCAGTTGGAATTATCGGAGCCAACGGTTACACAGGAAGCGAACTTGTTCGATTGCTGGCTTTTCATCCGAATATAGAATTAAAGTTTTTGTTCAGCCGTTCCAATTCCGGAGTGAAGATTTCAGAATTATATCCGGATTTGGATTCAATTTGCGATTTGGTTTTGACGAAGGAAATTTCACAAACCGACATTCTTTTCCTTTGCCTACCTCATAAAGAAAGTCAAAATTGGCTGAACGAAAACAAAGTGTCAGAGGAAACTTTGATTATTGATTTAGGAAACGATTTTCGATTGGATGGTGATTTTGGAAACAGAAATTTTATCTACGGTTTGCCGGAAATTTTTTTTAATGAAATCCAGAATTCGAAAAGTATTGCTAATCCGGGATGTTTTGCGACTGCGATTCAGTTGGCATTATTGCCTTTAGCGAAAGAAAATCTGTTGAAAGATGTTTACACAACGGGAATCACTGGTTCAACCGGAGCTGGACAGTCGTTGCAGGCGACAACGCATTTCACTTGGAGAAATGACAATATTTCCGCTTACAAAACCTTGAATCATCAGCACGTTGATGAGATTTTAAAACAAGTCAATTCGCTGAATAATCAAGAAGTAGAGCTCAATTTTGTTCCGTGGCGCGGCGATTTTGCAAGAGGGATTTTCACAAGCTCTATTATCGGATGTGATTGGGAATTGGAGAAGATTTACTCTTTATATAAAGACTTTTACAAGGATTCATCTTTTGTGAAAGTTTCAGAAAAACCGATTGATATGAAACAAGTTGTTAATACCAATTTCTGCGTCATACAAATAGAAAAACAAGGAAACAAAATAGCAGTCCATTCTGCAATCGACAACCTTCTGAAAGGAGCATCAGGACAAGCTGTTCAAAATATGAATATTGCCAATGGCTGGGAACAAAATTTAGGCTTGAATTTAAAACCTTTAGCATTCTAAACTTCGCGACTTAAAAGCAGTTTGAAATTAAAAAAAATCTTTGCGCTCTTTGCGTTAAAAATAAAAAGTAAAATGAATTTATTCAACGTATATCCACTCTTCAACATCAATCCAGTAAAAGCCCAAGGTTCTTTTCTCTGGGACGAAAACGGTCAGCAATATCTCGATTTTTATGGCGGTCACGCTGTGATTTCCATTGGTCATAATCATCCGCATTATGTTGAAAGGTTGAAAAATCAATTGGAGAAAATCAGTTTTTATTCCAATTCTGTGGAGAACAAGATTCAGCAAGAACTGGCTGAGAAATTGGGATTATTGTCTGGGTACGAAGATTACTCGTTGTTCTTATGCAATTCCGGAGCGGAAGCGAATGAAAATGCTTTGAAGCTGGCTTCATTTCATAACGGGAAAAAGAAAGTGGTTTATTTCTCAGAAGCTTTTCACGGACGAACTTCTGCCGCAGTTGCCGTAACAGACAATACAAAAATTGTTGCGCCAGTCAACGAATCTGAAAATTTTGTCAAATGTGAATTCAATAATTCAGAAGAATTGGAGAAGATTTTTGCAGAAAATCAAAACGAAATTTCTGCTGTGATTGTAGAAGGAATCCAAGGTGTTGGTGGAATCAATTTATTGACGGAAGATTTCATTTTAAAGATTGAAAAATTGTGCAAAGAAAACAATTCGATTTTGATTTTGGACGAGGTTCAGTCAGGTTACGGACGTTCCGGGAAATTCTTTGCGCATCAGGAATTTGACATCAAACCGGATTTGATTACAGTTGCCAAAGGAATGGGAAATGGCTTTCCGATGGGTGGCGTTTTGATTAGCCCAAAATTCGAAGCGAGTTACGGATTATTGGGGACCACTTTTGGAGGAAATCATTTGGCTTGCGTCGCTGGTTTAGCGGTTTTGGAAGTCATCGAAAAAGAAAATTTAATCCAAAATTCAGAAAAAATAGGAGCTTATATCGAAGAAAAAATCAAACATTTTCCTCATATCAAAAACATCAAAAGGCGCGGTCTGATGATTGGAATTGAGCTCGACCAAGCTTGTGCAGATGTCAGGAAAGCATTGCTGTTTGAGCATTTTATTTTCACGGGCAATGCCAATGACAAGAATGTTCTGCGGATTTTACCGGCGCTTAACATTTCGGAAAAAGAATCCGATTTGTTCATCAATGCTTTAGAAAAAACTTTGAAAGCAATTGATGTAGAAATAGTAGAATTAAAATAATGCAAAGGCACAAAAAGTCAATAATTATAATGTTGTAAAGTCGCAAAAACGGTATGTTGAAATTTGCGACTTATAAAAGTTGAATTACACAAATAATTAGCGCCTTTGCGATAAAATTAAATAAAATGAAAAATTTCACTTCGGTTTACGATATAGATAATTTGCAGGAAATCATTGCAAAAGCTCTAAAAATAAAAAAAAATCCATTAGAAAATCCAACCAAAGGAAAAGGAAAAACGATTGGTTTGGTTTTTCTCAATTCAAGTCTCAGAACAAGATTAAGTTCACAAATCGCCGCTCAGAATTTGGGACTGAATGTCCTGGTTCTCAATGCTGCACAAGAAGCCTGGAATCTGGAATTTGCTGACGGAACCATAATGAACGGCGATACAGTCGAACACATCAAAGATGCGATAGAAGTTCTGAATCAGTATTGCGATATCATTGCCGTGAGATGTTTTGCGGGAATGAAAAACAAGGAAGACGACGTGAATGAAAGCATTCTCAGTCAATTTCTGAAACACGCTAAAGTTCCTGTTGTTTCTCTGGAATCTGCGACTCGGCATCCATTGCAAAGTTTGGCGGATTGCATAACGATTACAGAAAACTGGAAGGAAGATAGAAAACCTAAAGTCGTTTTGACTTGGGCGCCTCATATCAAACCTATTGCACAGGCTGTCGGCAATTCTTTCACAGAATGGATACAACAGATGGATGTTGACTTTGTGATTACCAATCCGGAAGGCTATGATTTGGACAAAAATTTCACAAAAGCAACACCTGTGATTCACAATCAGGACGAAGCGTTGAAAGATGCGGATTTTGTTTATGTGAAAAATTGGTCTTCGTTTGATGATTATGCAAAAGTGCTGGAAGTTGAAGATAATTGGATGTTGACGAATGAAAAATTAGAATTAACCAATCAAGCGAAAGTTATGCATTGTCTGCCGGTTCGTAGAAATCTGGAACTGAGCGATGAAGTAATGGATGGCGAAAACTCAGTCATTTATCAGCAGGCTAAAAACAGAATATTTTCTGCACAAGCGGTTTTCAGTGAAATTTTAGACGAATTAAATAAAAATTAGAATAAATATTTGCTGATCGTAAGCGCCTTTGCGAACCTTAAAATATTTTCAATAATTAATAAAAACCTTTGCGCTCTTTGCGTTAAAAAAAATGCAAAAACTATATATCATAAAAATTGGCGGAACTCTTATCGATGACAAAAAATCATTGAAGGCTTTCCTTGAACAATTTTCAAAAATCAAAGGCGCTAAAATCCTGATTCACGGCGGTGGAAAAATTGCTGAAACTTTAGCTGAAAAGTTAAAAATAAGGCAAACAATGATTGACGGACGAAGAATCACGAATAAGAAAACTTTGAAACTCGTAACGATGGTTTATGCGGGCAGAATCAACAAAAACATCGTGGCAAAACTGCAAAGTTTCGATTGCAATGCGATTGGATTTTCTGGTGCAGACGGTAACGTCATCAAAGCCGAAAGAAGACAACATCCGGAAATTGATTTTGGATTTGTTGGCGACATCAATGAAAAAAGTATCAATCACGAATTGATTATTAATATAATAAATCTGGGTCTGGTTCCGGTGTTTTCTGCAATCACTCACGATAAAAAAGGAAATCTGTTCAACACCAATGCAGACACGATTGCCGGAACTATCGCTCAGGCTTTATCAAAATATTTCGATACAGAATTGCTGTTCTGTTTCGATAAAAATGGGGTTTTGGAAAATATTGAAGACGAAAATTCAAATTTGAAAACAATCAACAAACAAGAATTTTCTGAATTAAAATCCCAAGGAAAGCTACACAAAGGGATTTTACCAAAATTAGAGAATGCTTTCAAGGCCAAAGAAAATGGCGTTCAGAAAGTGGCTTTAATCAAAGAAGAAAAATTATCAGACCAAATAAAACTACGAAATGAAGGAACTGAAATCTGTCTTTAGCAGAGAAGAATTAACGGAAAATGCAGTCAAATTGCTGAAAAAACTCATTGCAACGCCCTCTATGAGCCGAGACGAATATAACGTTTCGCTCATCATAGAAGGATTTTTCAATGAGCATCAGTTAACTGTCAACCGATTCAAAAATAACATTTGGGCAACCAACAAACATTTTGATGCAGGCAAACCTTCAATTCTTCTTAATACGCATCACGATACGGTAAAACCGAACAAAGCTTATACTTTGGACCCGTTTATTCCTGTAGAGAAAGATGGGAAATTATTTGGTTTGGGAAGTAACGATGCAGGCGCGTCTTTGGTGGCGATGGCGCAGACATTTCTGTATTTTTATGAAGCTGAAGATTTGACTCATAATCTGGTAATTGCTCTGACAGCTGAGGAAGAAATCTCTGGTTTGGACGGTATCGAGGCCTTGTTCCCACAACTCCCGAATGTAGAATTAGCAATCGTAGGCGAACCAACCAAAATGAATCTTGCTATCGCTGAAAAAGGTTTATTGGTGATTGATGGTGAAATGACCGGAACGCCTTCTCACGCCGCGCATCCTAACAATGACAATGCGATTGTGAAGTGTATGCAGGATTTGCAGAATATTTTAGATTTCAAATTTCCAAAAGTTTCCGATTATCTGGGTGAAGTGAAAGTGACTTTGTCGGTTATCAATGCGGGAACTCAGCATAACGTAGTTCCGGAAAAATGTCAATTCACTTTGGACGTGCGTGTGACAGACGAATACACGAACCGGGAAGTTTTCGAAATCATCCAGTCCCAGATGAAATCGAAACTCACGCCGAGGTCATTCCGTCTCAATTCCTCAAAAATAGAGGTCAGTCATCCGTTTGTTCAGGCTGGATTGGCGTTGGGAAGGACAACTTACGGTTCACCGACATCTTCCGACCAGGCGATTATTCCGTGCACGTCGGTCAAGTTGGGCGTTGGCGAAAGTCTGCGTTCTCACACTGCGGACGAGTTTGTTTATATCGACGAAATCCGAGAAGGCATCGATATTTACATCAAAATATTAGAAAAAATATTATAAATAATTTTAAAGGTTTGGGCAGCTTAATCCGCCTTCCGCTCCCAATCTTTTTTGCTGACAATTTCAGTTTGAATAGAACTTTAAGGTTGGCAAAAAAGGATTTCCGCTCAAGTCGGGCTGCGCTTCGCAAAGTTGAAGATTTGTCTTCAATTAAAAAGAATTTTAAAAGTTAATCTTAGCTGGGCGTCAGCGCCTTTGCGAACCTTTGTTTTCAATAAAATAAAAAATCTTTGCGCGCTTTGCGTTCAAAATATCAAAATATTACAGAATGAAAAAAATCTGGCAAAAAGACAATACAAAAACCAATGATTTGGTCAACCAATTCACAGTCGGGAAAGACCTGGATTTTGACGACAGATTAGCAAAATACGATGTGTTGGGTTCTATTGCTCACGCAAAAATGCTGGCAGAAGTTGGTTTGATTCGTTTGGATGAAGAGCAGGCGATTGTTGCAGTTTTGGAAGAAGTTCTTATCGACATCGAAAAAGGAAGCTTCGAAATTGATAAATCGGCAGAAGATATCCATTCACAAATCGAAACGATTCTCATCGAGAAACTTGGCGAAACTGGGAAAAAAATTCACACCGCAAGGTCAAGAAATGACCAGGTTTTGACGGATATAAAACTATATTTATTAGATGAAATCAGAGAAATCACTGAACTGACGAATTCGTTTTTTCAAATACTGAAAGACAAAGCGAATCAGCATAAAGATGTTTTGTTGCCGGGTTACACACATTTGCAGGTGGCGATGCCTTCGTCTTTTGGGTTGTGGTTTGGCGCATATGCAGAATCTCTAGTTGACGATTTAGAATTATTGTTTGCAACGAAGAATATCATTAATAAAAATCCATTGGGTTCGGCTGCCGGTTACGGTTCATCTTTCCCGATTGACAGAGAGAGTACAACTTATAAATTAGATTTCAGAACACTGAATTATAATGTAGTTTATGCACAAATGACTCGAGGAAAGTCGGAAAAATTATTGGCTAATTCTTTATCGGTTTTGGCTGGAACTTTGTCTAAATTTTCTTACGATGTTTGTCTTTACTTAAGTCAGAACTTCGATTTCATAAGCTTTCCTAAAGAATTTACAACGGGAAGCAGCATTATGCCACACAAGAAAAATCCTGATATTTTTGAATTGGTAAGAGCAAGATGTAATAGAATTCAAGGATTGCCAAACGAATTGATTTTGGTGACAAACAATCTGCCGTCAGGTTATCACAGAGATTTGCAGTTGACCAAAGAAATTCTGTTTCCTGCCATTGATTCTTTAAAAGAATGTCTCGAAATTTTGATTTACACACTTCCGAATATAGAAGTGAAGGACAATGTTCTAGACGATGAAAAATATAAATACATCTTCAGTGTAGAAAAAATCAACGAAGAAGTGAAGAACGGAAAATCATTCCGAGATGCTTACATTCAAATCGGACAAGAAATTGAAAACGACCTTTTCGAATACGATTACAAAGAGCTGAATCATTCTCACCAAGGCAGTTTAGGAAACCTTTGTCTCGGCGAAATCGAATATCAGTTTAATAAAGTTAGAGATAAGTTATTAGGATAAAATTAAAATAATATTGAATTTGTTTCTCGCTGATCACGCAAATTTTGCAGATAATTTATCTTGAAAATTTGCTGAATTTGCAAAATCTACGAGAGATTTGAAAATTAATCCAGTTTAAACTTAGTCGTCTTTTTAACTTCGGCTAGAACAATAGAACTGTGATATTGCCCGATATGCGGTCCGTTTGAAATCACATTTACCGTGAAATTATTATAAGAATTGATGTCGTTTGCAAGAATTTTCAGCATATAATCATATTCGCCGGAAAGACTGATGATTTCCTGTACTTCATCGTATTTGGAAATATAATCTTCGAATTCTTTCAGTGTTTTTTGAGACTGTTCTTTCAGGCGGATATTGCAATAAACCACGATGTTGATGCCGAGTTTTTCTCGGTTCAAAATCGCAACATATTTTTCTACAACGCCTTGTTTTTCAAGGTTTTTGATTCTTTCATAAGTTGGCGTGAAAGTGAGTCCGATTTTTTCGGAAATTTCTTTTACAGATAACGTAGAATCCTCTTGTAGAAGCGAAAGTATTAATTTGTCTTTTTTATCCAATCCCATAATGGCAAATCATTCTTTCAAATGTAAAGAAAATTTTTGATTGTAAAAATTTTAGAGCAGAAGTTCATTCATTTAACATAAAAAATTATGAATAAGATTTCATAGTATAGAAAATATTGGTATCTTTGCACCCAATGAATCTGGTACAGAATTTAGCGATAGAAACAATTGGCAAATTTGCCGACAACAACAATATTTTTTATATTTAACGAAGTCTTTTAGGCTTCGTTTTTTTTATTTAAAAATTTGAGATATGATTAAACTTTCCCGCACCTCTACAGAGAGTATAGAGAAAATTTTACAAGAAGCACAACAGTTTGCAGATGGAAAAATCAGCAAAATTGATGGTGATGTTTTCGCAGCGAATCTCTTTTTTGAGAACAGCACAAGAACCAAAACAAGCTTTGAAGTCGCTCAGAAAAAGCTGGGACTTCACGTTATCGACTTCGAAGTTGATAAAAGCTCGATTGCTAAAGGCGAAACAATGTTGGATACGATTAAAACTCTGGAAGCAATTGGTGTAGAATTAGCGGTTATCAGACATTCGGAAAAGCGTTATTATGATGCTTTGCAAGACGCAAAATTAAGCATCGTCAATGCTGGTGACGGCGTGGGAAGTCATCCTTCACAAGCGATTTTGGATGCGCTGACAATCATTCAGGAATTTGGAAAAATCGAAGGTCTTAAAATCGGAATTGTAGGCGATGTGAAACACAGCCGTGTCGCAAATTCTGATGCAGGATTATTCAGAAGATTGGGTGCGAAAGTTTATTTCTCCGGGCCAGAATTTTGGTTTGACGAAGGAATGCTGGTGAACGGAACTTATTTGCAATTCGATGATCTTGTAAAAGAAGTGGATGTTTTGATTTTATTGAGAATCCAGCACGAGCGTCACGAGAGAAACTTCAATTTCAAATCTGAGGATTATTTGAAGAAATTCGGATTGACAAAAGAAAGAGAAGCGAAAATGAAACCGACATCCATCATTATGCACCCGGCGCCAATTAACAGAGGTGTGGAAATTGATTCGGAATTGGTTGAATGCGAAAGGTCTAGAATCTTTAAGCAAATGCAGAACGGTGTTTTTGCGAGAATGGCAATCCTTAAATATGATTTAGAAAACAGAGGATTCAAATTCATCGACTCCAAAAATTAAAATATTGATTCACGCTTTTCGGGCGTGTTTTTTTTGAGATAAAAAGAAAGGAAGAGAGAAGCAGGGGGATGGAAGACTCTAACATCCATCCTCCAGCTTCCAACATAAAAAGTAAAAATGAAAAAGAAATTAATATTAGAATCCGGAGAAGTTTTTCACGGAACAGGATTCGGAGCAGAGCAGGAAACTGCTGGAGAAGTGGTTTTCAACACAGGAATGACAGGTTATCAGGAACTGATTTCCGACCCGAGTTACTGCGGACAAATCGTTTGTATGACTTATCCTTTGATTGGAAATTACGGAATTAATCGTGATGATTACGAAAGTATTGAACCAGCAATCAAAGGACTAATTGTGAAGGAATTGTGCGATTTGCCCTCCAATTTCAGAACTCAAATCACTCTGGACGAATTGTTCAAAAAGAAAAACTTGTCGGGAATTTCAGGAATTGATACCAGAAGACTGACAAGAATCCTAAGAAGTAAAGGTGTTACGAAAGGAAAAATAGTGAATACAGATGTGGATGAAAAAGCAGTAATCGAAGAACTAAAGGCGACTAATTTTCCGACCAATCAAGTAGAGCAAGTTTCAACAAAAACGCCTTACGCCAGTCCGGGAAGAGGATTGAAAGTTGTCTTGGTAGATTTTGGGTCCAAATTGGGAATCATCCGCGAATTGTCTCAAAGAAACTGCGATATCATCGTAATGTCCCACGATACAACTGCCGAGGAAATTCTTCTGATGAATCCAGACGGCATAATGCTTTCCAACGGTCCCGGCGACCCGGAAGATAATGCGGAGGCTTTGGTAATGATTCAGAAATTGTTGGGAAAAGTTCCGATTTTTGGGATTTGTCTAGGTCATCAATTGATTGGTCTGGCTTGTGGAGCAAAAACTTACAAACTGAAATTCGGACATAGAGGTGGAAATCATCCTGTTTTGGATTTAGAGAAAAACAAAGTTGCAATCACTTCGCAAAATCACGGTTACGCGATTGACCAGGAATCTTTGAAAAATACAGATTTGGTAGAAACCCATATCGCTCTGAATGACAGAACAAACGAAGGAGTGAAACACAAAATCCATCCTTGTTTTTCAGTTCAATACCATCCAGAAGCAAGTCCGGGTCCTGAGGATGCGAATTATCTTTTTGATGAGTTTGTAGAATTAATGGAAAATTTTAAAAAGTAATTATTTTGAAATCCTCTTTTCTAGTTTTAACTGCGGGTATTTTATTAAGCTGTAACACTACAAAAGTTGCTGAAAAGGAACAGTTGTCTCACAAGATTGACAGTTTGATTCAGACTAAAAATCCAAGAGCATTCAATGGAGTGGTTGTGATTACGAAAGATGGAAAAAACATTTACGAAAAAGCTTACGGATTTTCCAATGTTGATAATCAAACAAAGTTGACTCTTGAGGACAAATTTTCATCAATGTCCATAGCAAAACAGATTACCGCGACTTTGGTAATGTTGGAAGTTGAAAAAGGAACAATTAATCTTAATCAGCCAATCAATACTTATCTGAAGGATTTGAAATACAATTGGGCGAATAAAGTGACAGTTCATCATCTTTTGAACAATTCTTCAGGAATTGATGCCTGGGAACTAAAAGACGAACTGCTTTTTGAACCAGGAACTCAATTCAAATATTCGAATATCGGTTATGGAACACTTGGGAAAATTCTGGAAAGTGCAACCGGAAAGTCCTATGAACAATTGGTTACTGAGCTTTTTGCAAAGTATGGATTCAACAACTGCTTTTATCCTAATACGGAAAATCAAAAAAAACTGGTTAACAGCTTTGCGATTACGAAAAATGGGACGAATTTGGTTGAAGAATTTCCCTACTCAAAAGAATTTTATCCGGGAAGTCATTTGATTATCACAGCCAGGGATTTGGCAAAATGGAATGACCTTCTTCATAACGGGAAAATTCTGAAAAACGAAAGCTATCAGAAAACGATTTATTATTCTGTTACCAATATTCATACACTTTTTAGTGAGAAGGAAATTGGTTACGGCTACGGATTAAGAATCAATGATAAAGCAGATGTTTTTGAAATTGGACATACTGGATTTTCTCCGCCTGCCGGATTTACAGCGGTTAATTTATATTATCCTGAGAAAAAAGTTTCGGTCACAGTATTAGAAAATCAGGCAACAGACGATTTTGACATTGCTTATTATTTTGAGCAGGAAATCAGAAATATGGTTATCAAAAGTGACCTTGTGAAATAAAATTTGAAATAAATGTAAGTCTAGAATTTTGATTCTCGACTCTAATATCTAATAGAAAATGAAAAGAACAGATATACAAACCATTTTAGTAATCGGCTCAGGTCCAATCATTATTGGTCAGGCGGCGGAATTTGATTATTCGGGAACACAGGCTTGTCTTTCGCTGAAGGAAGAAGGCTACAAAGTGATTTTGATTAATTCCAATCCTGCAACCATTATGACGGATGTGGAGATCGCCGACAAAGTTTATATTGAACCGATTTCTTTGGAATTCGTTTCCAGAATTATCCGTAAAGAACGTCCGGATGCGCTTCTTCCGACTTTGGGAGGACAAACCGGACTTAATATGGCGGTGGAATTACAGAAATCCGGAATTCTTGAAGAATGTAAAGTAGAAGTTTTAGGAACGAAACTTTCAGCAATCAATCAGGCGGAAGACAGAGATTTGTTCCGTGAACTGATGCGAGAACTGAACGAACCGGTTCCGGAATCGGACATCGTAACCACAGTTCAAGGTGCTTTGGATTTTGCAGACAGAATCGGTTATCCTGTGATTGTTCGTCCTGCTTTTACAATGGGAGGAACTGGTGGTGGAATTGCTTCTACTGAAGCAGAATTAAAAGAAATTGCCGAACTGGGATTGAAACATTCGCCCGTAACACAATGTCTGATTGAACGATCCATCGCTGGTTTCAAAGAAATCGAATACGAAGTAATGCGAGATTCCAACGACAACGCCATCGTGGTTTGTAATATGGAAAACATCGATCCGGTTGGGGTTCACACAGGAGATTCTATTGTGGTGGCGCCTTCGCAGACACTTTCTGACAGAGAATATCAGTTGTTGAGAAACGCTTCCCTAAAAATCATCAGAGCTTTAGGAATCGAAGGTGGATGTAACGTTCAGTTGGCATTAGACCCACATTCATTCAATTATTATATCATCGAGGTAAATCCAAGAGTTTCGCGTTCATCGGCTTTAGCGAGTAAAGCAACCGGTTACCCTATTGCAAAAATCGCGGCGAAAATTGCAGTTGGTCTGACATTGGACGAAATCAAAAATCCGGTAACAGGAACATCTTACGCTTGTTTCGAGCCAGCTTTGGATTATGTGGTGACGAAATTCCCAAGATTCCCTTTTGATAAATTTGAAACGGCGGACAGAAGATTGTCAACTCAGATGAAAGCAACAGGCGAAGTAATGGCAATTGGTAGAAACTTCGAAGAGTCTCTGCAAAAAGCCATTCGTTCTTTGGAAACAGGATTGAGACATCTTGGACTTAAGAAAAAACAGGCGGATGCTTTGACTGATGAGGAAATCGAGAGAAGAATCCGAGTTTGCGATGACGAAAGATTATTCATCATTGGCGATGCCCTACGAAGAGGTTACGATTGGGAACAGATTGTGGAATGGAGTAAAATTGACAAATTCTTCATCTGGAAAATCAAAAAACTGATTGACTTCGAAACAACAATCAAAGAAAATAAATTCAACAAAGAAATTCTTCTCGAGGCTAAGAAATTAGGTTTCGCAGATTTGAATATCGCGCATCTTTGGGAAACCACTCAGAAAGAAGTGTTCCAGTTCAGAAAAGATAACGGAATAATGCCGGTTTACAAAATGGTGGACACTTGCGCCGCTGAATTCGAATCGGAAACGCCTTATTTCTACGGAACTTATGAAGAAGAAAATGAAAGCGTGGTTTCTGAAAAAGAAAAAATCATAGTTTTGGGTTCAGGACCAATCAGAATTGGACAAGGAGTTGAGTTTGACTATGCAACCGTACATTCGGTTTGGGCAATTCAGCAGATGGGTTACGAAGCGATTATCATCAACTCCAATCCGGAAACCGTTTCCACAGACTTCTCGATTTCGGATAAATTATACTTCGAACCTTTGGCGGAAGAAGATGTGATGAACATCATCGAACTTGAAAAACCAAAAGGTGTTGTGGTTCAGTTTGGAGGACAGACAGCGATTAATCTGGCAGATAAATTAGCTGCTCACGGCGTTCAGATTTTGGGAACTTCTCTTGAAGATTTGGACAGAGCAGAGAACAGAGATAAATTTGAAAAAGCACTTCAGGATTTAGGAATTCCACAACCATTGGGGAAAACTTCGACTTCAAAAGAAGAAGCAATTGTGATTGCTAATGAAATCGGTTATCCGGTTTTGGTTCGTCCGAGTTATGTTTTGGGAGGCCGTGCTATGGAAATCGTTTACAACGAGAAAGAACTCGCTCATTATATGGAAAATGCGGTGGATGCCAGTCCGGAACATCCTGTTCTGATTGACCGTTACCTGACCGGAAAAGAAGTGGAAGTGGATGCGATTTCTGACGGCGAAACCGTAGTGATTCCGGGAATTATGGAACATATTGAAAAGGCAGGTGTTCACTCCGGAGATTCGATTGCAGTTTATCCGCCTCAGACTTTGACGGAAACTCAAATCAAAACATTAGAAGATTACACGATAAGATTAGCAAAAGGTTTGAATGTCATTGGATTAATGAATATCCAGTACGTGATTTCCAACGGCGAAGTTTTCGTCATCGAGGTGAATCCACGTTCGTCCAGAACCGTTCCTTTCTTATCGAAAATCACGGATGTTCCGATGGCAAACTTGGCAACCAAAGCAATTCTCGGATCGTCATTGAAAGATTTAGGATACAAATCCGGATTGGTTCCTAACAAGGAAGGCGTTTATGTGAAAGTTCCGGTTTTTTCTTTCAGTAAGTTAACGAAAGTAGACATCTCTCTAGGACCGGAAATGAAATCAACTGGAGAAGTAATGGGGAAAGATTTGACGTTGGAAAAAGCTTTGTACAAAGGCTTAATCGGTGCTGGAAGAAAAGTGCCGACTTTCGGAGCTATTCTCTTTACTGTTGCTGATGCGGACAAAGAAGAAGCTTCTGAATTGGCAAAACGTTTCAACAACGCAGGCTTCAGAATTTGGGCAACGGAAGGAACGGCGAAATTCTTTGAAGAAAAAGGAATTCAGACAAAAATCGGTTACAAAATTGGGGAAGAAGATGTGAACCTGATAGATTTGATTCAGAAAGGAAAAGTACAATACGTTGTTAATACGATGACGAAAGGCAAACAGTCCGAAAGAGACGGTTTCCAAATCCGAAGAATGTCCGTAGAAAACGGCGTTCCTTGTCTGACATCGATGGACACGGTGGAAGCTATTTTGAAAGTGATTGAGAGTATGACGTTTAAAATGGAGGCGATGTAATTTCAACCTAATAAAATAAAAAAGCGAAAAAATAAAATTTTTCGCTTTTTTTTATGGATACTTTTCAGGACTTTGTGAGGTGTGGAAGATTCTGAAAATCTTTATAATTTCGTTTTCTTTATCTACTTTATAGATGATGATATACGGAAATATTTTAAGTGGAAGCCTATGAAAATCATTGTGAATTTTTTGAAAAAAAGAAATTGATTTTAAAGTCTTTTCGGCTTCAATCAGCTTACTATAAAATGATTTTGCAATTTTACGGGATGTCTTTTCAATGTAATAATCAACAGCTTTTACAACATCAATTTCAGCTTGATGTGTATATTCAATTTTAAAAGCCATATTTTTCTTTCATATTTCTGTGGAATTCTTCAGCAGGCATAAAATCTTCATCCGCTAAATTTTCCATTGCATCCAATTCATGTTTTTGTTGTTCTGTGAGTTGGTAATTCATATTATGCTCCAGCCAGTTTTTATCCTTTTTGTTTTCCAAGATTCCATCCAAATATCCTAAAACCTGTTTGAGGATTTCTTCAGGTTCATTTTTCAATTTTTCGGTAATGGTATGTAATGTTGTAGAACTCATCGTAACAGATTTTTATCAAAGTTAGTAAAATCATTATAATATGATAATTTAAAATTGTACTTTTAGCTTCAAATAAAAATCTATGAAAGTATCACACATTTTATCTCTAGGGATTTTCTCAACACTATTGTTTTCCTGCGCTACTGTTCATGACAGACTGAATACAGGAACCATTGTAAGAGACTGTACAGGAACGTATCTGAGAGTTGCCGAGAATGAAGATCATCTGGTTTGTAATGCCGAAATTCTGGAATCTAAAAAGGATGGCGAGAAAGTATCTTTGGTCTATGATAATACGGATAAATGCCCGGAAAGAGACGGCAAAATTATGTGTATGATGTATCACGAGAACAAAGGAATGATTAGAGTCAAAACCGTAAAATAAACCTTGAACATTATAATAAAACCTCATATTTTTATGAGGTTTATTTTTTTTGTGATAGCTATGATTCAGATTTTACTTGGGAATTTAGATTGGGAAACAAGAAAATTAAAACGAAATGAATTTCTCAAAACTTCCGGAACGATTGATACAAATGTATATTTTGTAGAAGAGGGAAGTGTCCGGATTTTTATCGAAGATGAGGATGAAGAACGGATTATTCGTTTCGGTTATCAGGGCAATATCATTGTTTCATTGGATTCTTTTTTGTCAGATAAACCTTCGGAGTTTTATATTCAGGCAATCAAAGCTTCAACGGTAAAGGTGGCTTCCAAAAAGGATTTTTATGAATTTATCAATTCCAGTAATGAGAATCTGAAATTATGGAATTCGATTCTGGAAGATTTGGTTTTGCAACAGATTGAGCGTGAAAAAGATTTGCTGTACAGTTCGCCTAAAATTCGATACGAAAGAGTTCTGAAACGAAGTCCGAAATTGTTTCAAGAAATCCCGAATAAATACATTGCCAACTATCTCAGGATGTCGCCGGAAACATTATCGAGGTTGAAAAAATCTTGACTTCAATCAATCTTTTAATGAACGAAGTTTTGGACTTTTGTGAAAAATATTGACAATGAAAATTTTAATTAATCAATTACTTAACGAACTTAAAATCATCACAGAAAATAGTATTGATTTTGCTAAATCATTACTCTATCAAAATAATGATACTTTAAATTTTCGAACGTCAGAAGACAGCTGGAGTATTTTGGAATGTCTGGAACATCTTAATTTTTACGGACAATTTTATCTTCCTGAAATTGAAAATCGAATTAAAAAAAGTCAATTTTCAGCAACCAAATCTGATTTTAAAAGTGGGCTTTTAGGAAATTATTTCGCCAATATGATGCTTCCGAAAGAGAAACTCAATAAGATGAAAACTTTGAAAATATCCAATCCAATTCATAAGCAATTGAACAAATCTGTTATTGAAGAATTCATCAATCAACAAAATAAAATGCTCGAACTTCTCGAGAAAGCAAAAGTGGTTGACTTGGAAAAAACGAAAACTTTAATCAGTATTTCAAAACTCATTAAACTGAAATTAGGCGATACTTTCCGCTTTGTGATTTACCATAATTTGAGACACGTCAAACAAGCGGAAAATATTCTGAACAATATTTAGATTAAGATAAATCGATTGATTATTCTTGTAATTTGATAATATAATCTTGGTAGATTTTTTGAAAATTGGCTAAATTTTCTTTTCCTGATTTGATTATTTTTCCGTTTTTATAGATGTTGTAAGAATTGATTTCCTTGGAGTTTTTATTTTGATAATCTAAAGTAATTCCATCAGTAATTATCCCCGATTCATTAGTTTTTAAATAGGTCAAAATCTTTGGCGCAAATTTTTCCGCATAACTTCCATAGAAAATTTTCAAAAGCGCATCTTCTTCACTGAAGAATTCTCCAATATTTTCAAAAATTGCGTCCAGATTATCCAAATCGGGACGGATATTCAATCCATAAAAAAGTTTGAAAGTCTTGTCTGGATTATCATCACCAAAAACTTCATAATTGGTTTTGATGCTCACATTTTGAATGATATTATTTGACAAAGAACGAGTTATAGTTTTGTTTTTCGGTAATTGATTAATATCAAAATCAATAGTTTCTACAACAATTGCAGGTTTGTCTTTATAGAAAAAAGTTCTGATTTGTTTTTTATTTTTTAATTCGATTTTGATGACAGAATTTTCGTCTGAAGCGTTTGTAATTTTGATTTCGTTGTCCAGTTTAGCAAAGATGAGCGCATTGCCATAATTGACAGCTTGCATTGTCACAACAATGCTGTCCAATTTGTTGTTATTGTATTTTTTATAGACTGTTCCACTTTCAATTTTATTTTCAGTAAAACCTTGAGGGTCGCCAACTTGGCCGAAAGTGTAAAGACTGTAACTCATGAAAGCAAATAAAGACCAAAATTTTTTCATTTTTAATATTTATAATTCTTGAAGATAAGAATTAAATCTTTTCCCTCTGGTTATTAAAAGCAAAGTATTATCTTTTCAAGAGATTGATACTCACGGTTGCCAACTCAGAATCAGGAAATTTCTTGAAAAGATTCGTGTCCGGTTCCAAGCCAGATTCTTTACAAATCCTGTGGAAAACATCCACTTCCACGATGTATTGGTCAGAAAATCCATGTGTTGCGTCATAAGCGGTAGCTGCAGTTAATCCTAAATTTTTGGAAGTAATTTCTGGCGAAATCGTATGTAATTCGATCAATAACAATCCGAATTTTTCTACATAAGGCGTCCATTTTTTGAGGTGATTCAGAAGATTTTCTTCCACATCTTTGTTGGATAATCGTTTTCCACGGAACGCAAAAGCTCCGGTTGATGTGCTGATTCTGTCAGAATTAATATCCAAAACATCTTCCCAAATCCTATTGTGGTCAAGGAAAGTTCGGATGTTGAGCAAATCTCCTAATTCAATATTGTAATCCGATTGTAAGTCTTCTGCCAGTTGTTTTGGATTTCCAATGTCGCCCCAAATCACTTTGGCCCAGATATCATTTTTAATGAGATTCGCTCTCGTAACTTTCAACGCTGCTTGGTTGTAATCTGCGCCAACCAGAAATAACGGATGTTCTTCTAAGTGTTTTCCACGCAGAGTCTGTCTTTCTATAATCTCGTAAAGATGTTGTAATAGCGCGCCATTGCCACAACCCATATCCAGAATTCCTTTTGGCTGCTCGTTTAATGGACGATTGAAAATCTCTATGATAAACTCATCAATTACTTTAAAATAAGTCAAATGCGCGCCACCACTTCCCCAGACATTCATTTCTCGGTTCACGTGGATTTCGTCTTCGCCATCTTCGATTTCTCTGATTTCTGAAGCTTTCCCGAAAATCAATTGATTCAGTTTTGAGAACATTGGAAGATAAGAAACCGTTACGCCATAAGCCGTTGCGCGTCTTGCGAAAAATAATCCGGTTTCGGTGAACTGGAAGTTTTTCCCTTTCTTGGAAAACCAACCAAGTTCAGAAAGATAATCAAGGATTTTTCCAAAATATTCCGGGTTCTTATGGAATTCTTCTGCGCTGAAACTGGCCTCCATAAAGTACTTGTGGAACATTCCGCTCATCCCCAGTTTAATGATAATTGGCCCTATTAATGCACCTTCGATATGTTTTTGAATTTGGTAATTCAGAGAAGATTCGTCAACAATCTCATTCAGAAAAGATTTGTATTTCTCAAAAATCTGAATCCATTTTTTGCAGAGATTTTCAGTCAGTTCTTTAGAGTTAATGACATCATAATCTGCCAAAAACTCTGCTAAATCAACATAAATATTCTGATGAGAAAAAGCTTCTTCAGTTTTGTTGTTTTTTGAAATTTTGACAATATTAGATTCGTTATTCAAATCATAATTCAAGAAACCTTGTGAAGCCAAAACCCGCAATGCGACATTCAGATAACCTTCGTTAGCTTCAAATTTTTCATTGATTTCGGAAAGTTCCAGATCATCATTAGCCAAAATAAAATCCAGTACTTTTTTCTTTGACAAAGCCGAAATTACGGGCGCTGTAACAATCCCGTCGAGATGTCTGAAAATAGATTCACGAAGTTTTCTCTTATCCATAAAACTGTTGATTTTGTGTTTTGGAAGATAAAAATTTTCCATTAATCTTAGACAAAAAAATACTTGTTCAGTTTTCGGTTGTTTGTAAAGAAGGTGTGAAACTAACTTTGTCAAAAAAAGAAGATGACAAAGATTCAGGATTTTAAAAATTTACATCAAAACGAACAACCATTTTTAATTGGAAATGTCTGGAATGTCCAAAGTGCTAAAGTCTATGAAAGTTTGGATTACAAAACTATTGCGACTTCTAGTTCTGCGGTTGCACACAGTCTGGGTTACGAAGATGGAGAACAGATGTCTTTTGAAGAATATTTTTATATTATCAAAAGAATTATTAAGTCTATTCACCTTCCATTATCTGTTGATTTGGAGTTTGGTTATGGCGAAAATCCTAACGAGATTGTTGATAATATTTCTAGACTTTCAGAGATTGGAGTGGTTGGAATTAATCTGGAAGATAGTTTTGTGATTAATGAAACTAGAAAGTTATTAGATAAAGAAATTTTCTACGAGAAACTGAAAGCTATTATTGATGGATTAAATGGAAAGGGAATAGAAATGTTCATCAATATCAGAACCGATACTTTTTTGTTAGGATTGAAAAACGCTTTAACTGAAACTTTAGAACGAATTAAAATCTTTGAAGAACTTAATATTGATGGCGTTTTCGTACCTTGTATTACTTTAGAACAAGATATTGAAACGGTTGCAAAATCTACCAAACTTCCAATTAATGTGATGGCTATGAAAGATTTGCCTAATTTTGAAACGCTACAGAAATTGGGTGTTAAAAGGATTTCATCAGGAAATTTTTTAAATGATTATATTTATAAAAATTTGAAAGAAATCAATCAGGAGATTCTTTTGCAACAAAATTTTTTACCTGTATTTTTATGATTATGGAACTGACGGAAGCAATAATGTATCAAGCCTCTTTTGATAAAAACTCTGAGTTCGAAGGGGTTTTTTGGATGGGCGTAAAAACGACAGGAATCTTTTGCCGACCAACTTGTACAGCCAGAAAACCAAAGCCTGAAAATGTAGAGTTCTTTGATAATACAAAAGATGCAATTTTGAAAGGTTACAGACCTTGCAAAGTTTGTAAACCGCTGGAAAATCCGGATGAAACACCTGAGGAAATCCAGAAACTGATGGATGAATTATCTATAGATCCAAGTTTAAAATTCAAAGATATCGATTTGGTTGAAAGAGGAATGCAACCAATTGCTGTGAAACGTTGGTTTCTGAAACATCACGGGATGACTTTTCACGCTTTTCAGAGAATGTTCAAAATTAATTCTGCTTTTAAGAAGCTTCAACAAGGAGAGAATGTTTTGGATGTGGCTTTGGATAATGGTTACGAAAGTTTAAGCGGTTTCAATGAGAGTTTCAAATCAATCATCGGAACATCTCCTAAAAATTCGAAAATGGAAAAAATTGTTGATCTCAAAAGAATCGAAACACCACTTGGAGCAATGATTGCCTGCGCCAACGAAAACGGAATCTGTATGCTGGAATTCTCCGATAGAAAATCATTAACCAAAGAATTGGAAGAAATCTCAAAATATTTTAAAGCTAATGTGGTGCAAGGTGAAAATGCCCATTTCAAAACTTTGGAAAAAGAATTAGAAGAATATTTCGACGGTAAAAGAAAAGATTTTACAGTTCCTCTTGCGCCTATTGGAACAGATTTTCAGAAGAATGTCTGGGAAATCCTGAGGACGATTCCGTATGGAACCACGAGAAGTTACCAGCAACAAGCCGATATTCTGGGTAATCCAAAAGCAGTGAGAGCAGTAGCCAACGCCAACGGACTTAACAAAATCTCCATCATTATTCCTTGTCATAGAGTGATTGGAACTAATGGAACTTTAACAGGTTATGGAGGTGGAATCTGGCGAAAACAGAAACTACTGGAACTGGAAAAAGCTATACTTTTTTAATTGATTGAAACACAGGTGACTTATGATAATTGACTATCAGAAAATTGATTTGTATGAAAAATCATTCATTCAGAAAATAGTGTTGAAACCGCCTTTTGAATTTGTGTTTCCTGTTTCTGAACAAGCTTGCTTTTTGTATGTTAAAAATGGTGTAATGCAATACAAAACGGACGAAATTCATTTGGATATTCCTCAAAATTATTCGTTGTTTTTAAATTGTATCCAGTCCGGAAAAAAGATAGAACAACTAGATGCAGACAAAAACAGCGAGATTGTAATTGTGACTTTTCACGCAGATATTCTGAAAAAAATCTACGAAAGAGAGTTTCCATCTTTGCTACAATCACCGAAGAATACTATCAGCAATCAATCAGGCGGAAAAATCAACAATGATTTCCTGATTCAGAAATACATTGAAGGACTTTTGTTTTATTTTGAAATGCCAGCGCTTGTAAATGATGATATCTTGATTCTGAAATTGAAAGAAATTATTATTCTCCTATCCCAAACCCAAAATGCAGAAACCGTCAATGTTATCTTATCACAGCTTTTTTCGCCTATAACTTATACTTTCAAACAAGTCATAGAAGCCAATTTGTTTTCCCAGGTTACTGTAGAAGATTTGGCACAGAAGACCAATTTGAGCGTTTCTTCTTTCAAAAGAGAATTTGCAAAATTGTATAATAATTCTCCTGCCAATTATATCAGAAATAAAAGGCTTGAGAGAGCATCGGAGCTACTTTTGACTTCGGATAATCGCATCACAGACATCGCTTTTGAATGTGGTTTTAATGATCTTGCGAATTTCACCAAAAGCTTTCACAATAAATATAATACCTCTCCAACTAATTTTCGCCTGAACCAAATGCACAAATAATTGGCCTTTTTTGCAAAACGTTTCTTTTTTTCATACCTCAAATTTGCAATGTCAATAGTGACAAACAATTTGAAATTAAAACAAAAATGGGACTATCTGGTTTAGGGATTTTTCATACCATCATTGGTATTATAGCGATTGTATCTGCAATCATCGGATTTGTAAAATATGGAAAAATCGATTTGAAAAAGCTTACAGGCAAAATTTATTTTTATAGTACACTTGTGACATCGCTCACAGCTTTGGGATTGTTGAAGCACGGTTTCAATCCGGGACATATTTTTTCATTATTTATTGCAGTATTGATTGTTGTTGCTTTTTATTTGTCAGAAAAAAAATCTACCAGTCACACGGCCCGGTATTTTGAAAATTTTCTACTGTCTTTCAGTTTTTTTCTTTCACTGGTTCCGACGGTCAATGAGACTTTTACGAGAGTTCCGATAGGACATCCGTTAGCAAAAGCACCAACTGATCCAATCATTGCCAAGACTTTGCTGTTCTTTTTGATACTTTTTATTGTAGGGTCAATTTATCAGTTTAGAAAACAGCGTACAACTAATAAGTCAGAAATCAGTTAGAATAATCTGTGTTTAGAAATTAATAATGTTGATGAATAGCTTTTTGTTTTAAATTTGGTATCAGTAAACAGAATATGACACCACAAAACCTGAAAGATATCGCAATGCTTTGGTTTAAAGCTTTCAATGAACATGATTTGGATAGTTTGCTTGAACTTTATAATGATTCAGCACAACATTATAGTCCGAAACTTAAAATCCGAGAACCAGAAACCAATGGTTTGATAAAAGGTAAGGACGCTTTGAGAACTTGGTGGAAAGATTGCTTTGAAAGGCTCCCGACTTTGCAATATGAAGTCAATAAGCTGACCGCAGATTCTGAACAGATTTTTATGGAATATACCAGAAAAGTTCAAGGAGAAGAAGATATGAAAGTAGGAGAGGTTCTGGAAATCAAAAATGGGAAAATAGTCTTTTCCAGAGTCTATCACGGCTGAAAATAATTATAAGGTTTCGAGAACTTTAGCCTGGCTTAGAATATATCATTTATCAATTATCAAATATTATTTATGAACATCCAACCTACCTTAGAGAACGACTTTGTAAGATTAGTTCCATTAGAAGAGAATGACTTTGAGCCATTATTCTCAGTGGCTTCTGACCCAAAGATTTGGGAACAACACCCGAATAAAGATCGATACAAAAGAGAGGTTTTTCAAAACTTCTTCCAAGGTGCGATGGAAAGTCGAGGTGCTTTCAAGATCATAGAGAAAAATACTGGTGAGATTGCCGGAAGCACAAGGTTCTATGATTATAACCCGGAAGATCATTCGATATTCATTGGTTATACATTTTATGCAACCAAATTCTGGGGTTCCAAACTGAATCCACAAGTTAAAAAACTGATGCTGGATTATATTTTTCAGTTTGTAGATAAAGTTAATTTCCACGTTGGAAAAGGTAATATCCGTTCTCAGAAAGCAATGGAAAAATTAGGTGCAAAGAAAGTAGATGAAGTTAATGTAGCTTACTTTGGCGAACCAGAACGATTGAATGTCGTTTTTGAAATTACAAAAGAAAATTATCTGATATGAAAAAGTACAGAATCCAGGCAAACCCTTTTGTTGTGCCGACAACAGATGGGAAATTAATTGAAGAACATTGGGGAAATTCGACCAGAAACTCAGAAATCTCCATTGCGCATATGGTTGCACCGCCCAACTGGAGTGAACCACACCAAACACCCGAGTTTGATGAATTTACATTGATCATCTCAGGCAAAAAGCATTTTGAGATTGATGGCGATTCGGTAATTCTGGAAAAAGGACAAAGTATTCTGATAGAAAAAGGAGCCAGAGTCCGTTACTCTAATCCTTTTTATGATCCTTGTGAATATATTGCGATTTGCCTGCCTGCTTTTTCTATGGATTTGGTAAACAGAGAGTAATGATGATGTATGTAAATTCTATTATATTATTTTATGAATTAAATATGCATAATTTATTTGATGTTTTTATGAGAATATTGTATTTTTGAAAGGGTTTTGGTTGGGTAAGCAGAGCTCATTTGCAAAATAAAACGATAGTTCTATGAAAAAGTCGCTCTACTTAATGCTTATTCTTTTTTCTTTTTATACGGTTTCTTATTCTCAAACCAGCAGGGAAACTCAAAGAAACATCATCAATAGTTACAATAGGATTGAGATTGATGATAAAGAGATTGCCAGTATGGATAAGGTTAAAAAACTGGCTGATCAATCCAAGAAGATAGACTTTCAGCAAGGTGTTTTGAGAGGTTTGACGATGCTTCAAAAGATTGCCTTGATGAAAAATGATTACATCCTGTCCGGAAAATACAGTGACGAGGCAGAAGTGTTGGCTGAAAAACTGAAAAATAACTCTGCTCTTAGTGCAATCTATTTGTACCGAGGAAAAATCAATATCATTTTAGATAAATTACCCGAAGCAGAAGTAATTCTAAACAAATCCCTTGGGTATGCTGAGAAAATAGAAAATCCTGCAGATAGACATATTCAGCTTTGTCGTATTTATGCAAATTTTGCAGGGATGTACGAGGGGAAAAATGATCCCAAAAATTGGTATGTTTCAACTAAAAAGAGTCTTGATGCTATAGAAACTACACCAACCAATAATCTTACGGAATATCAGAAATCAAAATACTATTATCTCTATATTTTTGAACTGATGAATATGGGGAATTACTATGGTTATGCTGTGAATCCGCCCAAGCCGGAGCTTGCGGAACCTTATTTTAAAAAGATGATGGCTTTTGAAAAATCGGCACCAGAATATTTTAAAATACTGGATTTGGAAGCCTATGAATCTATGAGTAGTTTTTATCTTGTAAAAGGGGATTATCAGCAATCGATAGATTATGCTCAAAAACTTCTGTTAACTGAGAAAACAAAAAGTAATCACCGTGAAAGATTGATGGCATACAGAAATATTAAGGATGCATATCGATTGTTAAAGGATGATGTTAAAGAGAATCAATATTTAAGATTATATACTGCCCTCAATGATAGCATCATACAATCTGAGAAAAAAGCAATTGTTCATCAGTCCAGAGATGAAATTAAAAAAGCTAATGTCAAAAATGAGCAATCAAAAAAAACGCTTTTGTTCTATGGCGGGATTGTGATTGTAATTATAGCGTTTGGGTCTTGGGTCTTGGTTCGCAGAAATAACAGGATACTGCGCAAGAATTATGAGGCGATGATAGATAGGCTTAAGGTTGAATCGGTTCAAACTGAAAATTCAATCAATGTCATTCACGAAATTGAAGATAATACTCAAATTGAGCCAGATTTTACTGATGAATTTGAAGCTTCTAACAAAAACTTGATCTCCGCCGAAACAGAAGCCCGAATTCTCAGAAGGTTATCAGCTTTCGAAAAATCTGACAAGTTTCTTAGAAAAGATTTTACAGTCAGTCACTTGGCGACTCATCTTAATACCAATTCCAAATATCTGGCAGAAATTATCAAAAATAACAAGTCCCAGAATTTTAGCAATTATATCAATAATCTAAGAATTAATTATATTGTCCATAAGTTATATAATGATCCTAAATATAGAGAATACAAGATCAGTTATCTGGCTGAGGAATGTGGTTACGCTTCGCCTCAGGTGTTTGTATTGGCTTTTAAAAAGATCAATGGTGTTACGCCGTCTTATTTTATCCAGAGTCTGAAAGAAGATGAAGTCTTGGTGTACAATTAATTTTACAAAACCAACTCTTCAAACAATCTTTCAAAAGTTTTTTCCAAATCCTGGCTTGATCCGGGATGAGGTCTTGAGGTTTGAATAATAGAACTTTTCACGGCAGTTAACCATCGGAAACGTTCCGGAATATCCAGTTGAGCAATAGAACCTGCGGATTTTTCACCTTTGGCAATGCTGACAAAAGATTCCAAATGTTTTTTCACATCATCATAATCTATTTTCGAATGGATGATACGAAATTTCTCCTCACAAAGATGAATTTTTACCTGAATGAATTTTTCTCTTTTGGAAAACATGATTAATCCTACGTTGAAGAACTCTTCACGTTCAGGCTTCGGAACCAGGCGTATTACCGCGTACTCATATAACTTTTGCTCTTGCATTTTTGGCTTCATTTAAAAAGTTATCAGAATTATCACGTCTCAGAATTAGGAATTGGAAATAAACGTCTTTGATTTCAGTTGGAGTCAACTCATTGTCATTCCATTGCAGCCAATCTTCAGGGATCAGTTCTACGATTTCTCTCAAAACATCATCTGTCAATATTGCTTTGAAGCGTTGGTTCACTTCATCTAATTCTGAAGCTTGCGGAAGGAGAACGTGATCTTTTATCATCACAAAAGGGCTCACGGCATTCTTCTCCCAATTGTCCCAGTTGTGGTGGAAATATAAAGAAGCGCCGTTGTCTATAAGCCATAATTCCTGATGCCACATCAACATATTGGAATTGCGGAAAGTACGATCGATGTTGGTAAGAAATGCATCCAGCCAAACAATCTCCGAGGACAGTTTCGGATCGATTTTCACTGCGCCTGGATCATAAGTGATGGCGCCGGAAAGATAATGAAGAGCGAGATTCAGTCCACAGCTGTTTTTCAATAAGTCTTGAATTTCTTCATCCGCCTCACTTCTTCCAAAATCCTCAGAAAGATTAGCAAACACCAACTCCGGAATACGGAATCCTAAAACTTGAGAAACCTTGCCTCCGATTAATTCAGAGATCAAAGCCTTCACGCCGTGTCCTGCGCCACGGAACTTTAACACATATTTGAAGTCGTCATCCGCCTCAGCCAAAGCTGGTAAAGAACCTCCTTCTCGTAATGGAAGAATGTAGCGTGTGACGGTAACTGTTCTTAAAGATAAGTCCAATTTGTAATTTTTTGTAAAAATAGGGATTTACAAAGGAAATATCTGTAAAAGTTCTAAAATCTACTATTATGAAATTCGGAATAAAGTGAATTTATTATTAATGCCTAATGGTGTTTTTTGCGTTAGGTATTTTTACGTAATTTTTATTTAAATGAATAATTTAATTATATTATGTTAAATATTTAATTACATTTGTGAGTAATGTGTTCGGATATGTTGTTATTGTTGAATTTATTTTAAAACTACTATGAATAACCTCAAAAATAATATATATGAGAAATTTTTACAGAAAAATTGGTATTCTCTTAATTGTGCTTTGGGCAAAATTGTTTTTTGCACAGGGTTTTACTGAGAATTTTGATGACATTGCCACACTAGCTAGCAATGGATGGACTTTGCAAAACAACAGTTCTCCTGTGGGAGCTCTTGGTTGGTTTCAAGGTACTGCTACAACAGCAACACCAACACCTGGACCGTTTAATTCTTACAATGGAGCAGCTAATGCATATATAGCAGCTAATTTTAACAGTACAGGAAGTTCCGGAACTATTTCTAACTGGATAATAACTCCTAACAGGACTTTAAGAAATGGCGATGTTTTTAGTTTTTTTACTAGGAAACCAACGATTGGTGCAGGACAAACGGACTATCCAGATAGGTTGGAAGTCAGAATGAGTACCAATGGAGCAAGTACCAATGCAGGGAGTAGCGCCGCAACAGTTGGAGACTTTTCTACACTTTTGCTTAGTATAAATCCTACTTTGGTTGCAAATGTCTATCCGCAGGTTTGGACTCAGTATACTATTACTATCTCTGGTTTATCAGCCCCCACATCTGGCAGAATTGCGTTTCGATACTTTGTTACTGGTGCAGGTTCTTTAGGAATCAATTCAGATTATATAGGAATAGACAATGTGGTTTATACGCCTTATATTTGTCCTGCGTTTACTATGACACCTGGCGGAGCTTTAACAGCTGGTGCTGCGGGCAGTCCTTACAGTAAAACGCTTACGCAGACAGGGGCTTTAGGAACTCCTAATTTTGCTATTACAGCAGGTGCGCTTCCTCCGGGATTGACTTTGTCTACTTCAGGAACTATTTCGGGAACGCCAACTGCTACGGGGACATTTAATTTTACAGTCACTGTTAACGATACCAGCGGATGTTCGGGGTCTCAGGCTTATTCTATTACAGTACTATGTCCGTCAAACCCGATTACTATTGCTAATTTCCCAGCACTTTGTAGTAATAGTGGTTTATACACTTTAACAGAAGCTTCTCCCGCGGGTGGAACATATAGTGGAACTGGCGTTAGTGGTGGTCAATTTGATCCGGCTGCGGGTACGCAAACCATTACTTACGATTATACAGATGCTTACGGCTGTGCACATTCCATGAGTAAAACTATAACGGTTAATCCTGAACAAAATATTACAACCCAACCAAATGCCAGCACAATTTGTATGGGTGCTAATACCACATTCAGTGCTACAGCTAACAATGCTACAGGGTATCAATGGCAGGTTAATACTGGTTCAGGCTTTACGAATATCAGCAACACTGCACCATATTCAGGTGCAACTACATCAACCTTAACTGTTACAGGAGCGACTGCCGCTATGAACGGTTATGTCTATCGTGTAGTAATTTCAGGCTCTACGGGATGCGATCCTAAAAATTCAAACAATGCAGCCCTGACCGTTAATTCTGCTCCGTCAATTACGACCCAACCGACTGCAAGTACGATCTGTGCAGGTTCTAATACGACATTTACTGCTTCTGCAAGCAATGCCACCGGTTATCAATGGCAGGTTGATTCAGGCTCCGGCTTTACGAATATCAGCAACACTGCACCATATTCCGGAGCAACGACAGCTACGTTGACTATTACCGGAGCAACAGCTGGCTTGAATGGTAATGTATATCGAGTTGTGGTAACAGGATTGTGTACACCGGTTGCAACTTCAAACAGTGCAGCCTTGACCGTTAATTCTGCTCCGTCAATTACGACCCAACCGATTGCAAGTACGATCTGTGCAGGTTCTAACGCTACGTTTACTGCTGCCGCAAGCAATGCTACCGGTTATCAATGGCAGGTTGATTCAGGCTCCGGCTTTACGAATATCAGCAACACTGCACCATATTCCGGGGCAACGACATCTACGTTGACTATTACCGGAGCAACAGCTGGCTTGAATGGTAATGTATATCGAGTTGTGGTAACAGGATTGTGTACACCGGTTGCAACTTCAAACAGTGCAGCCTTGACCGTTAATTCTGCTCCGGTAATTACGACCCAACCGATTGCAAGTACGATCTGTGCAGGTTCTAACACGACATTTACCGCTTCTGCAAGCAATGCTACCGGTTATCAATGGCAGGTTGATTCAGGCTCCGGCTTTACGAATATCAGCAACACTGCACCATATTCCGGGGCAACGACAGCTACGTTGACTATTACTGGCGCAACAGCTGGCTTGAATGGTTATTTGTATCGAGTTGTGGTAACAGGATTGTGTACACCGGTTGCAACTTCAAACAATGCAGCCTTGACCGTTAATTCTGCTCCGGTAATTACGACCCAACCGATTGCAAGTACGATCTGTGCAGGTTCTAACACGACATTTACCGCTTCTGCAAGCAATGCTACCGGTTATCAATGGCAGGTTGATTCAGGCTCCGGCTTTACGAATATCAGCAACACTGCACCATATTCCGGAGCAACGACAGCTACGTTGTCTATTACCGGCGCAACAGCTGGCTTGAATGGTTATGTTTATCGAGTTGTGGTAACAGGATTGTGTACACCGGTTGCAACTTCAAACAATGCAGCCTTGATCGTATCATCAGTAATTGGTTCAACAACTAAAACTGATGTTACTTGTAATGGAAGCTCTAATGGAACGATAACCCTTACACCTTCGGGTGGCGTATCTCCTTACACTTTTGCTTGGAATGATGGCGCAGATACTCAAAATAGAACAGGTCTTGCAGCAGGAACTTATACAGTGACTATAAAAGATGTTAATGGTTGTACAGGATCTGCTTCTGTAACGATTACGGAACCAGATGCATTGGTTGCTACGGCAGGAGCGCAAACTAATGTTGCTTGTAATGGTAGCGCGACGGGTGCAGCAACAGTTAATGTTACTGGAGGAACGGGTAATTATATTTACAGCTGGAATACAACACCGGAACAGACAGGGATGACGGCGACAGGATTAGCTGCAGGAACTTATATTGTAACGGTGAAAGATGCTAACCAGTGTCAGACAACACAATCATTTACAATTACAGAAGCAGAAGCGGTAGTTGCTCCTACAGGTGCGGCAACACAAAGCTTCAATGCCGGAGATACGCTGAGTGTTTTAGTTGCTAATGGTCAGAATATCAAATGGTATGCAACAGCAGGTGATGCAACCAATCATATTAATAATTTACCAATGAGTACTTTGATTGTTAATAATACCACTTATTATGCAACGCAAACTGTTGGCGGATGCGAATCTAAAACATCATTAGCAGTTTTAGCCTGGAATGAAGATATGGGTGTGATAAATAATGATGGTAAGACCAAAATCCAAATTTATCCAAATCCGGTTAAAGAAGTCTTATACTTCGGTGGCGAAGAGAAAATCAATAAGATTGTAATTATGTCAATTGATGGTAAGAAAGTCTCAGAGAAAACAATGTATGGCGAAAGGAAACTGAATGTTCATACTTTGATACAAGGTACTTATCTGATTAATATCTTTACAGATAAAGGTATTCAAACCATTAAGTTTATCAAAAACTAAAACTTAAATTATAATTCTGTAAGGGCCATCACAAATTTGTGATGGCCTTTTGTTTTTATGATATTCAGAACAAAAACCAACGCTTTCATAACATTTTTAACGAGGCGGTCAAGGAAGATTATATATTTGAATTTGATGAAAAATACCATTAATAATTTTAAAAAAAATCGGAAACTGCATTTGTTTATCTTTGTTATTATGAAAAAATCTTCTAATTTTTTCCTGCTTTTTCTAATGGTTTTTTGTTCCGGGCAAAATGCTTTCCACGTATTGCGGAAAGAACTAGATAAAAAGATTCAAAATTCGGATTATCCAACTGCTTTGGAACTGATTAATCAAAATAGGGAACATTATAATTCCGATGAAAAGACAAATCTGGATGTTTCGAAAGTAAAAATCCTGACGGAATTGGGACTCTACGATGAGGCTTTCAAACTGTCTCAAAATCTCATCAATTCTAAATTAACGCCTGAACAGCAACTCAAAATCCATATCGAAAGAGAACTCATTTTTGAAATTAATAATGATGAAAAATCTTCCAAAATCGAAATTGATAAAGCAGAACAGTTAATCAAAAATCATCCTGATCTTAAACCTAAAAATTATACTCATTTTCTTATTAGGAAATCTTCGTATTACAGGGTGAATGGTCATCGGGAAATTGCATTTGAAATAGCTAACGAGGCCAAAAAATATGCGATGTCAGTCAATGATGAATCGAATCTTCCTGATGTAGAACTGATTCTGGGATTGGGAAACCGGAACAATCCAGAGAAGAGATTAGCACATTTTCAGCGTGCACTTTATTTGTACAAAAGACTTCATCACAACGAGGCGATTAATTCTATGTACAATAATATTTCGTTTTTATATTTCTCAAAGCAGGATTATAAAATGGCTGATGTTTATATAGATTCTGCAATTGCCAATTCCAAAAATTCAAGAGTTTTAAATTACAGAGCGGATATTTTTCAATTGAAAAGCGAAATTATGGAAAAGCAAAATCAACCTGATTCCGCTTTACACTATTATAAACTGACTTCAGGCTTATATAATCAGTTCAACAATCAGCAAATAGATCTTAAAGTTAAAGAACTGGGAATTCAGTTTAATTTTCAGAAGGAAAAAACAGAGAAAGAACAACTACAAAAGAACATTGCGGGAACTCGAAAGCTTAATATCACATTATTTATTTCTGTTTTCGTTTTAGCGTGTTTAATTTGGTTGATTCTTAAAAATAAAAAGAAAATAGAAGTTCAAAAACAAGAAATTTCTGATAATAACCTTGCTTTGAAAAACAATCTTGAGCAGAAACAATTCTTGGTTCAAGAGCTTAATCATCGTGTCAAAAATAATCTGGCTGTGATTCTCAGTCTGATAGATTTTCAGAAAGACCAGGCTGATAGTTCCGAGTATAAAAATAGATTCGAAGATCTTCATCAGCGGATAAAAACGATAATGATTGTGCACGAACTCTATTCTTACAGCGTGAATCATAATGATAATGCACTTATCGAGGTAGAAAGTTATACTAACCGGATTTTCGAAACGCATCAAAATAGTTCACAAAGAGTTATTGATTATAAAATTGATATCGAAAATAGCACTCTGAAAGTAGACAAAGCATTACCATTTGGTTTGATTCTTAATGAGTTGATTACTAATTCTATAAAACACGCAAAAACAGAATCGCTAATATTAGATTTAAAATTAAATTTGATTGATGATAAGATAGAATTGTCATATTCGGATAACGGAACCAATTTCGATTTTGAAAATAAGAAAGATTCACTCGGGCTTTTGATTATCGAAGGAATGGTAAAACAACTGAAAGGGAATTACACAAGAGATAAAGCTAATTATAAAATCACATTTCCCAATGACTGAGCATAAAAACAGAATACTGATTGTAGAAGATGAGGTCTTGATTGCGTTCTCTGTCAAAAGGATGCTGGAACCGTTTTTCTTGTCCGAAATTGCTCACGATTATGAAGAAGCAAAACTGTTGTTGTCTCACAAATTATTTGATTTGGTTTTGATTGATATTTCGCTTTCCGGAGAAAAAACAGGGCTGGATTTGGCGCAATTCATCAATGATAATATTTCGATTCCATTCATTTTTACAACCGCTTTGACCGATCCAGGGACACTCGAAAAAGTGACTGACCTGAAACCTTCTGCTTACCTTTCAAAACCTGTTGAAAATGTGAATTTGATCACAGCAATTAATCTTGCATTGGCCAATCAGGATAATATCTTCAAGATAGAGATTGGCAAACAGGTCTATTATTTCCAATCCAAAGATTTTCTTTTTGCAGAAGCTGACCATATCTATGTCGAAATCTATTTGAAGTCCGGTAAAAATCAAATTCTAAGAACAACAATGTCCTATCTGGAAGAGGTTTTTCCTTCGAAATATTTTAAACGCATAAATCGAAGTGTAGCTGTCAATCCCTATCATATTTCAAAAATCGTGAATGATAAATTGTATTTGGAGGATAAGGTTTTCAAGATTTCCAAACATTTCTAATTTCACTTTAGAACAAAAAAGCATAGTTTCAGAACATTTTTTCGGATAAAATTTTCATCATTTCTAATTTTAATGAATGAATGCTAAATCATTGTCATGCAATTCTAATTTGTTAAAACTGAAATTATGAAAACACTTCTATTTTTTCTTTCTTGTTTGTTGATTCCTGCTTTTGTTGATGCACAGATTTTGCCAAGTCTTAATGGTATTGTGTATGTCAATACGGCTGTAATTGGTGGTGCAGAAACCGGTTCTTCGTGGTCCAATGCTTCTAAAAATTTAAAGCAGGTCATTACGGCTGCCAACTCTAATCCAGCAATTAAGGAAATCTGGGTTTCCAAGGGAACTTATTATCCGTCTACGATTTCCAACAGAGATGATTTTTTCTATATCACCCGAAATAATTTGAAGGTCTATGGAGGCTTTTCAGGATCAGAAACATCTTTATCCGAAAGAGATATCCAGACCAATGAAACCATTCTGAGTGGTAATATCGGAGCGGCAAATTCGGCTAATGATAACAGTTACCATATAATGGTTATCGATGCGTATGATTCAGCGATTGACAATTCTACGCAGATAGATGGTTTTACCTTTCAGGATGGGAATGCAAACGCCGGATCTGTTTTGAATAATTATTTTCCAAGATACACAGGGAGCGCAATTCTAGTTTATCCCTCGATTGATAATAATTCTCCGTTGATATCCAATAATATATTTAAGAATAATTCGCAGTTTCAGTTAGGAGCTTTGGCAATCGAAGCTAATACCTCAGGAACTAATGTCACGCGAGTAGAGAATTGTTCTTTTTATAACAATTACTCAAAATACGCAGGTGGAGCACTTGATGTTTTTAATCATTATGGAACAGTCCAAAATATTGAGATCAAAGGCTGTCTTTTTCAAGAAAATGTTGTGGATAATGGTTCTCAAGGCGGACCAAATGGTGGTCTTGGGGCAGCGATTTTTACTTATGGGAATAATAATGTTTTGATTAATAAAAGCAGATTTGTAAACAACAAGATTGGTAATTATACTCAATATTCTGGTACGTACAAAGGAACGGCAGTTGCGGCAAGAGAAGGTTCTGAAGTTACTATTGTTAATAGCCTAATTTATTCTGACCAGATTTATATTCCTTTTTATAATAGTGCTTCTTCCCTCAGTTTTATTAATTCCACGGTCTACAACCCAGATAGCGGGACAATTCTTTCAACTGTAAATCCGGTCCTCAATTCGATTCAGAATTCTATTTTCTGGATGGGTGGCAATTCTGTGAATACAATTGATGGTGCTGGGACAACTGTAACAGCGAACAATTCTATTATTCTTCCAAAATACAATGTGACTTTAACTGGTTCTAATAATTACACTACAGATCCTTTATTTAAAGATGTTGCTTCTAAGGATTTTGGTTTGCAAAATTCTAGTAATGGGATTAATAATGGAAATAATTCGTTTTACGATGTGTCAAAGTATGGAAATTTTGATCTGGCAAATAATAGTCGAACCGAGGAAACAACAATTGATATCGGAGCTTTTGAAAAACAACCGACCTTATCTGTCTCGGACATTAATAATGAAAAATCAATTACAATCTATCCAAATCCTGTAAAGGATATTCTGAATCTGAAAACCAGAGAAAAAATCTCCATGGTGGAAATCATATCGATGGATGGAAAAAAAGTATTGACGAGAAATATAGTTGATGAAACGAAATTAGATTTGGGATCATTATCAAAAGGAATTTACTTCATTCATATTTCTACTGAAAAAGAAACACAATCCTTGAAATTCATCAAGGAATAATAAGGTTGGTTAATCAGCCTGATTAATTTTAATCATTGGTTAATCAGGCACCACATTTATCAAAAAATAATTTCTAACAATCCTAAAAGTAAACATTATGAAAAAAATCAATCCTTTATTGGCTATGATTGTATTAATCTGTTCCAATTCTTTCTATGCGCAGAGCAGTACAGAGTCTTTCGAAACAGAATCGCACGGCAGTACTTCTTTCACAGACAATGGTGTGATTTTCAACATTCTTTCCCACGTGGGTACGTTCCGAGTGCAGGGTAATTTTCCCGGAACAGGTTGGAACGGAACTGCAAATGATAACAGGTACATTGACAATTCAAACTCGTCAGAAAGCCCGGCCTCTTTTAGCATTAGAACAACATCTAATTTGTTCAAAGTTAATAGATTTTGGATATATCTGTCAGCATTTAATCTTGATCTAAACGTTGACGGAACCCTTACGATTACAGGCAAATTATCCGGAGTTACCAAATTTACGCAGACCAAAACTACAGGATTTGCTACTTCTTTAGGAAGTACGAATGGTTTTACATTAATAAATTTGGTAAATCTGAATGGACAGAACTATTCCAATATAGTTATAGATCAGCTACAGCTTACGTTGGGTGGAGCTTTCAGGTATGCTAGTTTAGACGCCTTCACTTGGGTCAAAGACTCAAATATAGTCTTGGCTGTTGATGACACTCAGAGTAAGGTGAATGATTATTTGGTTTATCCTAATCCGGCATCAGATTTTATCAGTTTTAATAATGCTAAGGATATTCAGAAAGTGGAGATTTATGATTTAAGCGGAAAGCTAATTATCAGTTCCGATAAAGCGGAAAAAGTAAACGTTTCTCAATTGGAAAAAGGAACTTATGTGACAAAACTCAAAATGAGTAATGAAACCGTAAATTCAAAATTTATCAAAAAATAAAGGAAACATAAAAACTTGAATTTTGCCGGGAGATTTTCTTCCGGCTTTTTTATTCTCAATCCGAATCGCTATTTTTGGAAAAAATATAAAATGTCCAGTTTCATAGATTTCGGAATCGCCCAAAAACAGTACAACAGAATGAATAGAATCACGCAGCTTTTCGGAACAAAATATCCAATCGTCCAAGGTGGAATGATCTGGCATTCCGGATGGCGACTGGCTTCGGCGGTTTCTAATAATGGCGGATTGGGATTGATTGGTTCGGCGAGTATGTATCCCGACATTCTGAGAGAAAATATCAGAAAATGTAAAACGGCGACGGATAAACCTTTCGGAGTGAATGTCGCTTTGCTTTATCCTAATCTTGAAGAACTCATCAATATCATTTTGGAAGAAGGCGTAAAAATCGTTTTTACATCGGCTGGTAATCCGAAAACTTATACCGAGACTTTAAAAAAAGAAGGCATCAAAGTTGCTCACGTTGTATCAAGTGTTAAGTTTGCTGTGAAATGTCAGGAAGCTGGAGTTGATGCAGTTGTAGCAGAAGGTTTTGAAGCAGGCGGACATAACGGACGAGATGAAACGACAACACTTTGTTTGATCCCGAATGTCAGGAAACATATCGATATTCCTTTGGTTGCTGCGGGAGGAATTGGTTTGGGAAGCCAGATGCGTGCCGCGATGACTTTGGGCGCAGATGGTGTCCAGATTGGTTCTCGTTTTGCGGCAACAGTTGAAGCAAGTTCTCACGATAATTTCAAAAATAAAATCGTTGAACTGAAAGAAGGCGATACGCAATTAACATTAAAGGAATTAGCACCCGTTCGTTTGGTTAAAAATAAATTCTTCCACGACTTAGAAAGTCTTTACGAAACGGGCAGAAATATCGAAGCTCTGAAAGAAACGCTCGGAAGAGCCCGTGCAAAACGTGGAATGTTCGAAGGTGATTTGGTAGAAGGCGAATTGGAAATCGGACAGGTTTCTGCTTTGATAGATGAGATTCTTCCTGTTGAAAAAGTCTTCGAAAACCTAATCAAAGAATTTAACGAAGCAAAAGTCGATTTGAGTTTGTAAGAAACAAATTTAAAGACAGAAGAGACAAATTTGAAAGGCTTCGAGAGCCTCAGCCTGACAAGTATTAACATTACACCAAAAGAAGCCGAATTGCTCATCATTTATAATTCATCATTAATCATTTATAATTAACCACGTGTTTTCCAAACAAGAAGCTCAAAAATTGAAAACAGAATTCTGGACCGCTTTCGGGAAAGCTTTTCCGAGAAAATGGTTGTTGTATGATACCAAAATCAAGGATTTTTCTTTCAAATTTTATGCAGATAACAAAAAAGCTGAGGTTTCGATTGATATTGAGATGAAAGATGAATTATTCCGAAATGCTTATTACGAGAAAATTTGGTCTTTAGAATCCATTTTAGAAGATGAGATTGGAGAATTTACAAAAGATGAATTTTATACTTTAGAAAACGGAAAAGTGATTAGTAGAATTTGGGTTGAGAAATCTGGAGTCAGCATTTTCAACAAACAAACCTGGCCAGATATTTTCGAATTCTTTGTAGAAAAAATGGACGCCTTCGAACGTTTGTTTTATGAATATGAAGATTTTATCAAAGATGTTTAATTGATTAAAATTTAAATAGGGATGAAATATAACATAAACAAAGGAAATGAAATTAAAGGTCATTTAGAGATATTTTTAGTTATCAAATTATTGACGAGAATCAAAGGAAAATAATGATTCACGGTAATCCGGAAGGATTAAGAAGCTTTGCAAAATTATTGTTGGAAGTTGCAGATTTGGATCAAGAAGAAGTTGATAATAGATATTTACCAATTGGAGCAAGAGAACATTATAACTTGAGACCAGAAATAGAATTATCAAAAAGTTCTGACGAAGTAATAGTTGGGAGACTTGATGCTAAAGGAACGGGAGATTTCTATGATAGGTATGAATCTAAAGATTAATTAAATATGAAAAATATTACAATAAAAGCCAACGATTTTTTTGAGTTACTGAAGTTAAAAGACCAATCGATGTGGGATATTTTTGCCCAAATGATTGATGGCGAAGAAAAGGAAATCGGTTTTACAGATGAACACGATCAATATATCTTTCATTACATTCTTCCAAAAACTCTGGAAAAATTGCAAGAAGACAAAGCGCTCTTTGCTAAAGAATATGCAGAGAAATTATCAGGACTTAACTAAGTTTTTCTTCCATTCCAGATAACCGATAATTGCCATTGCTGTAAAAATCAAATATTGCAGCGCTGTAAATCCCAGACCTTTGTAAAGCATCATTGGAACGCAGACAATATCCGCAACAATCCAAAATATCCAGTTTTCAAGATTTCTTTTAGCCATAAAATACATTCCGACAAGAAATAGGGAAGTGGTAACAATATCTGTGTAATTCGCCCAATCGAGGTGATAAAGTCCAAGCTTGACGCCTTCCATAGAAAACTGATTGTCGATAAATGGTTTGAGGTAGTAAATTAATCCAACGAAAAGCAGGCTTCCCAAAAACAAAACACTTCCAAGCTTCCAATCATTCTTACTTGCTTTCTTAACTTCTACATGGATGTGGTCTTCTGAACTTTTTGACCAAAGAATCCAGCCATAAATACTCATAACTGTATAATAAACATTAATCAGCATATCTCCCAAAAGTCCAAAGACAAACATAATATAAATGAAAAGCACCGTGGAGATGATCCCTGTAGGGTAAACCCATATGTTTTTTTTGATGGAAAAGTATACGCTCAGTAAACCGAATACAGTTGCAATGACTTCTAAGACAATCAGATAAGTTTCATAAGATTGATATTGCGCAGTGAGTTCTTCGAGAAAATTCATATCCTCAAAGATAATTATTAATGTTCAAAAATGGGTTGGCTTATTCATAATTAATACAGATAAGTAAAATTAATTAGTTAAAAAAAGTTAATGAAAGCATTTTTTTAATATTTTCGTAATTCAAAAATAAATATAGAAGAAAAAGCCCCCTTTCAATTTTTGGGGTAAAAAAAATTACAATTATGGCAAATATTTGGATTAAGAAGCCAATGGAAGCGTATGAAGCAGACATTAAAAAAAGTCAGCTAAAACGTGTATTGGGAAAATGGAGTTTAACAGCTATTGGAATTGGTGCCATCATTGGAGGTGGTATTTTTGTTTTAACAGGTACAGGTGCTTATTATAATGCCGGTCCTGCCTTAGCACTTTCCTTTGTCATCGCTGGGATTGCCTGTGTTTTTGCGGCATTGTGTTATGCAGAATTCGCATCTATACTTCCGGTAGAAGGTTCAGCCTACGCCTATGCTTATGGAACTGTAGGAGAGATCTTCGCCTGGATTATCGGCTGGGGACTGATTCTTGAATATGCAATGGGTTCTATGACTGTAGCTGTTTCCTGGTCCGGATACTTTGGAAAATTGCTGAAGATGTTTGGGCTGCATTTACCGGCTTGGTTAACGACAGACCCACAAACATATCTTGCTGCAGGTAATTCTGGATTTTCTATGAACCTACCTGCATTTTTTATTGTATGGGTAGTGATAGGTATTCTGTTGAGAGGAACAAAAGGCGCTGCAAAAGCGAATAATTTCATTGTGATGCTAAAAGTTTCTGCCATTATCTTTGTGATTATTGCTGGTGTATTTTTCATCAATCCGGAGAATTGGTCACCTTTCATTCCAGCTGCTACTACGATTACAGAAAACGGAGTTTCGCATTCTGCATATGGTTATGCAGGAGTTGTTGCCGGAGCATCAGCCATTTTCTTTGCTTATGTTGGTTTTGATGCGGTTTCTACACAGGCTGGGGAAGCGATTGACCCTAAAAAAGATGTGCCATTTGCAATCATCGCATCTTTGGTAATTTGTACATTATTATACATCTTGGTATCATTGGTTTTAACCGGAATGATGCATTATACAGATTTCAATCCACTAGGAAAATATCCGGATGCGATCAAAGCACCAGTGGCGTATGCCTTCGATATTGCCGGACAGGCTTGGGCAGGTTATATCATTACCATTGCAGCAACAGTTGGTTTGATTTCCGTACTGATGGTAATGATTATGGGACAATCCAGAATATTTTTAGGAATGTCAAAAGACGGATTAATTCCGAAAACCTTCTCAAAAGTAAACCCAACGACAAGCGTACCATCAAAAAACTTAATTATTTTAGGTGGTGTAATTTCAGTCATTGCTTCATTCACACCGATCAATGATTTGGCGCATATGACCAGTTTTGGAACCTTGTTCGCGTTCACAATGGTGTGTGTTGCGGTTTGGGTTTTAAGAGTTAAAGAACCGAATCTTCAAAGAAACTTCAAAGTGCCTGCATTACCAGTTATTGCGGTTTTAGGAATTGCGATTAACATCTATTTGATCATCAACCTGAGCAAAGAAGCACAAATGTATTCTTTAGGTTGGCTGGTCATCGGTTTCTTCATTTATTTCTTGTACAGTAAAAGAAATTCAAAACTTCAAAACGGAGGGTTTGGAGAGACGTTCAAAGCAGAGCAAGAACCTTTGGAAGATGTTGATATTGATATCGACAACAAGCATTAAAATATAAATTCCGCATCTTTTGCGGAATTTTTTTTGGAGCTTGATCCCGCTATCCACTATATCTTTTTTGTCATTGCGAACGAAGTGAAACAATCTGTTGAACAATTTACCCATCGCAATAACAAAAAAGGATGCCGTTCCTATCGGGGCTATGGATTTTGTCTGTAAAACGAAATTTTCAACATTACCCAACTTTCATTATTTTTATAAAATGAAAAAACTAGTACTATTATCACTCACGATTATTTCATCATTTCTACTATCTCAGAAATTCACGATCGATACTTTATTGACGGATAAAATCAGCATCAGAGCCATCCAAATCTGGGACGGAAAAGTCTGGTATGCCGGAACGGATTCAAAATTCGGTTATGTCAGTCTTAAAGATAAATCAGATAAAAAGCAGATTAAACTTTCAGATAAAAAGCTACAATTTCGGACACTTGCTCAAAATAAAAAAAGCTTTTACACAATTAATATAGAAAGTCCAGCTTACTTTTTTGAAATTGATAAAAAAAAATTAGATTTCAAAGTCGTGTTCAATGATAATGATCCGACGGCTTTTTATGATGCTTTGAAATTCACAGATAATAATTTTGGATTAGCATTTAGCGACCCGTCAGCCAATCAAAGATTGAATATTTCTCAAACCCGAAATGGTGGTTCTCAATGGATCCATTGTAATGATTGTAAAGATTTTCCTTATTTAGAAAAAGGTGAGGCTGCTTTTGCTGCAAGTAATACCAATATTGCAAGTGTGGGAAATTTGATTTGGATTGCGACCGGAGGTTCAAAATCCAGAATCTTCAGAATGAAAAACAAGGATTGTAATTGGCAGGTTTTCAAAACACCATTTACTCAGGGAACTTCTTCGCAAGGTATTTATTCAATTGATTTTTATAACAAAAATTTCGGAATAGCTGTTGGCGGAGATTATACAAAACAATCCGATAATATCAATAATATTGCTACCACAAATGATGGTGGTCAAACCTGGCAAATCCAAGCCAGTGGACAAAATGCGGGCTATATGACTTGTGTCAAATTTCGTCCAAAAGCCAAAGGAAAAGAAATAGTCGCGGTTGGAGACCAGCACATCAGCTTCTCCTCAGATTATGGAAAAACCTGGACAAAAATCTCCGACGAAAAAAATCTATACGCCTGCGAATGGCTCGATAAAAACACTCTGATTCTAGCAGGAAAAGACAAAATAATAAAGTTGAATTTCTAGACAGTGAATGTACTGCTTTGATGAGCGAGGCGCCTTTGCGAATCTTAATATATTTTCAATAAATTCAAAAATCTTAGTGGACTTTGCGTTCAAAATTAAACGTTAAAAACATAATCCCTATTTTTGCACCGAAATTAATGAAATAGGTTAATGAAAAATACGGTTATTTTTGATATGGATGGCGTGATTGTAGATACAGAACCACTTCACAAAAAAGCTTACTATCAACATTTCAAAGAATTAGAAATCAATGTAGATGCAGAATTATTCTCAAGATTTACAGGAAAATCGACCCGAAATGTTTACCAGATGATTAAAGAGATTTTCGGAATCGATACCAATGTTGAAGAATTAATCCAAAGAAAAAGAACTCTATTTTACGACTTATTTGATTCAGACCCAGCTTTGAAATTATTAGATGGAGTTGAGGCTTTGATAAAAAATCTTTATTCCGCAAATTTCCAATTGATATTAGCTTCTTCTGCAGCCAAATCTACGATTGACAGAGTTTTCAAGCGTTTCAATTTATTTCCTTATTTCACACATCTTGTAAGTGGTGAAGATTTCCCAGAATCAAAACCGAATCCTGCTATTTTTAACGAAGCTCAAAGATTATCAGGAAATGATAAATCAAATTGTATTGTCATAGAAGACAGCACCAACGGAATCCAGGCTGCAAATGCTGCAGAGATATTTTGTGTTGGTTATAAAAGCGTAAATAGCAAAAATCAGAATTACGAAACCGCAGATTTGGTCATTCAACATTTTGATGAACTGAAAGTAGAAGAATTGGAGTTGATTTAAGAAACTCTTTTTTTATTGGAAGATTCTACCCATTCATCATTTTTGCAGACTTTACAATTGCCGTGTTCTCCGGATTTGAATTCTTGTGTATAGCCACAAAATGTACAGGAATAATGAATATTCTCAGTAAATATTTTTAATGGATTTTCTAAAGAGTTGGGCAATATTGGTAAACCATATTTAATGTCTTTATCTTCATAATAAAAAACGCTGATTTCTCCGGAGATTTCCTCAATAGCCTTTTCAACCTGACCAAGTTGTGAAATGCCCTTCAGTCTTAACTCCGCAAAGAATTCATCTTCTCCTAGCGACTCTTTTCGGAAATCATCAATACAAAAAACACCATCCTGAATCAAGCAGATCGGTTTGCCTTCAACCAGTTTCTCAAATTTTTTGCTTTTCCCAATAAAGTAGGTGATAATGGTGTACAGGCTGATAATCATTGTGAAAACAACAATCGCTGGCATTATTCCAACATCTTTGTAAAACATCGGGTCGCCGGCTGCAGAACCAAGTCCAATGATAACAACCAGTTCAAAAACTGAAAGTTGTTTTACGCCTCGTTTTCCTAAAATCCGAAGTCCAAAAATGATAACAAAGAACATTATCCCAGTCCTGAGAACCGTTTCCAAAAGGAAAGTCCATTCTTCGGAACCTAATAAAATTTGTTTAAAATCGAACATAGTTTTTTATCGCTATGTCCAAAAAATACGCCAGAAATGTTCTGTTATAATTTACGCTTTTTTAGTTTTTGACACAATGGTTATTATATAGATAAGTTCCATCAACTTGTTCCAAATCTTTCAGCCTTTTGAGAGTCAAACACATATTTGGTTTGTCTTTTAGTGCAGAATAAATTGAGACAATATTATAAAGAGCATCTACTTTTGAGTTGTTTAATTCATATCCTTTATTGAAAAAGTCAATTGCCTTATCGTAATTTTTATTTTGGAGATATTTAACAGCTTTTTGAAAATATTCTTGAGCTAACTCCAAATCTTCCATTTTTGGGCCATAAACTTTCGGAATATCACTAAAATCATCCATAAAAAAATAAATCCTTACTCCTTTAAATGTCATTCCTCCTTTCATTTTTTCCATTTTACTTTCTAAAATAAAAGGTATATAAATCTTATCAAAGGTTTGAAAACTATCTAAATTCCAATTATTAAAACTTTTGTTGATAGCTGTTTTAATAATTAAAAAATTTTTATCAAGATTAAACTTTTCTTCATTTGCAAGTAAATCAATTTGCTTTATCTTTGGATATATAATTAAATTTCCTTTAAAAAGAAGAGATGGATAAGTATTCTTTTTTTGAAAATCCTTAGCTACTTCTAATAATAAATAATTATTTAGAGTTGGTGTGAAAAAAGCAGTCGCTTTAAGAACGGAATCATTTTTAGTTTTAGATTTGTACTCATCAATTATTTTTGAAGTTTTTACAAACCACATCTTTTTTACTTTATCTTTTTCAGTTTTTCCTTTTACGTCTTCCACAACAATTAAAGAATCATTATCCAGCTTAATTATTCTGTATCCAGAATCAGGCGTAGTTCTTAGGGTTTGCTTATCAATAGTATAATCATAACAACCGTTTGGTTGGACATATATTGACTCTGTTTTCATACAGATTTGTTTGGGTGTAATTTTCCAATTGTAGTATTTGGAAATACTGAAAGGTTCACTTAAATCCTTACTACCATCGATTGTTTTTGTTTTAACTTTTGTCCAATCGTTTACTAGTAACTTATTATCTACTTGTGATTTGGTTTGAATAAAGATTAAAAAGAAAATAATAATATATTTATACATAATAGTTTTCGAAATTGTCTGCCAAATATAATGAGATTTATTTCTCAAAAAACGCCATAGAACTACCAATCCAAATCGCATCTTTTTTATTGAAATCCACATTCACCATCGCAGCTTTCGTCATTCTAACAAGATTCACAAGAAGTTCAGGATTTTCATTCTCAGGATTCCAGGCGAAAAGTAAACGAATTTCAGCTTTAGAAAATTCTCCGTTGACGTCTTCAAAAAGTGGTGCGTAAGTCACTTTTCTTTGTAGAATATAATTTTCTTTATCTTCAATTTGACTAATGATTTCTTGACTAGGACTAAGATTCACACCGCTTCCGGCAAACGAGAAAAGTGGTTTCAAAACGAAATTTTCCAATGGTTCATTTTCAGGAAAGTCAGACAAGAAATAACTTTTCGGAACAAATTCGTGTTTCAGTTTTGGAAGAATATATTTTGAGATTTTGAAAAACCAGTTCGGATGTGTAATCCATTCTACATCCACATCTTCCCGGAAATCAAATTCTGTTTCCAGAACTTCGATTTTATCCAATTCATCAAAAATGACACGATTGTAAATTCTGTTGATAGGAATCAGTTTTCCATCATTTTCGTAGAATAACTTTTTGCCTTCTTTTTTAATTTTAGTCAGACAAACCGTTTTGATTCCAAGATATTGCTCAGTTAGAACGAAATCAATCGCGGTTTTTTGTTTTTCAGGGTAGATCTCCAGAAGAATGACATTTTCTGGATTTTCGTTTCCTACAATAACTTGTTTCAGTTTTTGGATGTATTCATCTTTCGGAAGTGAGTTTTTCAGTTCGTTCAGAAAAGGATAAACTTCGGTAATCACTTCTTCAAACAATTTCTGAAAGCCGAATAAACTCGGAAAAGCCTGCAACTCTATCAGCTGCGGAATAACATTTCCATTCTCATCCTGACAAATTCCAAAATCTATCGCTACAAAATGGGGTTTCTGAGTGTCGTTCGGAACATTACAATTAGCAGGAATAGCTTTTTTCAGTTTTTCGTCAGGAATTTCTTTGATTTGAGAAATAATCGACTGGGAAGCATCATCCAGCTTTTTCCAAAATTCTTTGGTAAGAAATATTGGACTCTCAGAAAGTCGAAACGCGGCTTCGTGACCGCATTTCTCTTTTATTATTTCACTAACTTTTTGGTATTTTTCCTGAGAAAATTCTTCGTTAAATTGAGTTCTGTATTTTGGAATCATAGTTGCGTTTTTTTCAAGTCAACAGTAAGAAGTAAAAAGAAAAACATTTCACTTTTTACTTCTCACATTTTACTTCAATGAAATTCTAAGTTTTTAGTAATTTGTTCAGAAGCCAGTTGTAAAAATCTTGGGATAATTTGCGCTCTTGTTAAAACAATTTTATCGTCATCATCCATTCTGTCAATCGTTTCAAGATATTTTTCCATCCCAAAAGTTTCAATCATTGCCTCCTTATTTTTCTCATCTTCCAAATTTTTGATAAAGCCAAGCGGATCCGCTTCCGGATGAAACTGAGTTCCGAAAATTTCTTCAGAAAAACGAACTGCCATCATTGCTCTTTCCAGATGGACTGTTGGACGGATTTTTTCCAAAGCCACAATTTTCATTCCCAACTCGTCCAATTTTTCCTGATTTGGTTCAATACATTGGTACGCTCTGGAATCAACACCGTAGAAAGGATCTGGTAGATTTTTAAATAGAAATTCCTGCTCACCGTCTTCCGATTTATGGATTGGCATTACACCAAATGAATAGGATTTTCTCTTGCAGACATTTGCAATTCCGAAATGGATCACCGCCAGCTGGAAAGAATGGCAAACCAAAAACAGATATTTTTTCTGCTCATTGTTTTTGTTATGATCCCAAATCTGTGTCAAAAAATCAGCAAATTTCTGCTCCCATTCATAACCTTCGCGATGCGGATTGCCTGGTCCTCCGGAAGAGATGAAGATGTCAAAATCTTCAATGTTGGGCATTTCATTTTTATAACGAACATCAAAAACATCCACAGCAACTTCATATTCCGACTGTTCCTGAAAGGTCTTCGAAAGCTCTTTTATGTTTCTCATCCCTTGATTGGGATGATTATTATTCATATCCAAAAGTGCAATTCTTACATCATTTTTACTCATATTCATAAATTTTTACAAAAATACGGAATCTAAAATTTATAAAAAGCGAACAAAATTCTTATTGTAATAGTTTGGGCAATTCCCTCACCAGTGCAAAATCCCAGCTCGGGTCGGGCTTTCCGTTGCAAACCTAGCGAAGTGGTTCGACGAAGTCAATCTTTTGCTTTTCCTTATGTGAAAGAAAAGCAAAAGGATTTCCACTGCAATCCCTATTGCATACGGTTCAGAGATAATTAACCCATTGATCACTAAAAATTAATAATTATAAAAGCCCTTTCTCTGTCTCATAAATCATATAATCCACGACTTTCTTCATATCCCCGCCACTTTCGTGAAAAACTTTCAATTGTCTGTCGGCGCCGGTTCCGTTTTTGATAATTTCTCTTGCATATTCAACTTCTTTTCTACAACCTAAATCATCAACAACATCATCGATGAAAAGTAATAATTCTTCCAACAAATCTTTATAAGGAACACTGGCTTCTTTACCAAAATCAATCAGATGTGCATCAATTCCGTCTTTGGAAGCGCGCCATTTGTTTTCCGTCAGAAGTAATCTTCTGTAACTTCTGTAACTCGTATTTTGCTGGTGCATTTTGTAAACTTTTGCAACCAAAGCCTGCATGATTGCCGCAAGACAAACCGTTTCATCAATAGTCAGAGGCATATCACAAATTCTGAATTCAATTGTAGGATAGAACGGGTGAACTCTCAAATCCCACCAGATTTTCTTCGCGTTATCAATCGTTCCGGTTTTGACCATTAGATTGACATACGCATCAAATTCTGCCACACTACTGAAATAACTTGGTAATCCTGTTCTCGGGAATTTAGCAAAAACTTCCTGTCTGTAAGATTTAAAACCTGTTAATCTTCCAACCCAAAACGGAGAATTCGTAGACAATGCATAAACGTGTGGTAAAAAATATCGCATCACATTCTGTATTCTGATTCCTTCTTCACGATCTGGAATCCCGATGTGAACGTGCAAACCAAAAATCAAATTCGACCTTGCAACATCGCCCATATCACTGACGATTTTGTCATAACGAGCATCTTTTGTGATGATATTATCTTTCCAATGAGAAAACGGATGTGTTCCGCCTCCCGAAACTCGTAAACCTTGGTCGTGAGCAGTTTTTACAAGATGTCTCCTAAGGTCTGTCAATTCCTGACGCGCCTGCTGAATATTTTCACAGATGCCTGTTTCCATTTCTACGACAGATTCGTGCATCTCGTGTTTTAAGTTTTCGCTTAGAACGGCTTTTCCTCCTTCTATTATTTTGGAAACGTGAGAAACCAAATCGCGGCTTTCCGCATCTATGATTTGATATTCTTCCTCAACACCTATTGTGAATTTGTGCATTTTTTTCTTGTGTTAGTTAAGTTAGTCGTTAAGTTTTAAAGTTGGTTGGTTACGAATTTTCCCCAATCGATATTGATTTTTCCGGGCTTGTAATCTTTCGCTTTTTCGATTGCTAGTTTTGCAGCGTGCGCTACAATCCATTGGAAATTTTCTTCTCCAACTGAATTTCTATCTGCATCAGGAGCCGGATTACAGAAATCAATTGCATAAGGAATCCCGTCTCTTACAGCAAATTCAACTGTATTGAAATCATAGCCAAGTGCCTCATTCATTTTCAAAGTATATTCTGTAATGGTTTTTAATAGTTTTTCGAGTTCTTTTCCTTCGGTTTGATGTGTTGTAGCATATCTCAGATGATGCGGATTTCTTGGTTCATAAGGCATAATGTGAACGTATTTTCTGCCTAGACAATAAACTCTGTAATAATCCTCGAAAACAATCTCTTCCTGAACCATCATTACCAATTGTTCTGTCTCAGCGTGTTTTGCCCACATATCTTCAGGACTTTCAACGCGATAAACATTTCTCCAGCCACCGCCGTCGTGAGGTTTCATATAAGCTGGAAATCCAATGTAATTAAAAATATATTCCCAATCGTGAGGGAATTTCAAATTTCTGAAGGATGTTTCAGAAGTGTTAGTTGGTCTTTCGTGAGAAGGCAAAAGAACGGTTTTCGGCAACGGAATTCCGATTTTTGACATCAATGCATTATTGAAAAATTTCTCATCTGCGCTCCACCAGAATGGATTGTTAATGACGTAAGTTCCGTTCACAGTCGCATTTTTAAGGTAAGCTCTGTAGAAAGGAACATCTTGTGAGATCCTGTCAATAATAACAGCGTAACCATAATCTGCACCTTGTTCCAGCTTGTCGATTTGAACAGGTTCTGCAATATATTCGCCTTTTCCTAATTCATTGACTTTATCAATAAAAGCCCACGGAAAAGTGTCTTCCATCCCGAATAAAATTCCAATTTTTTTTGCCATAATGTTTTGTTTTTTTTGGTCAGAAATCCGATGTTGGATGTCTGAAGTTTGTATGTTTATTTTATTAATTCAACTTTTGATTACCCGAAAAACCGCCCAATGAATGTCGGGAAAACCATTCTCCAAAGCACCCAATCGTGTTCTATCCATTTTTGCTCATCATACCAATGGTTGATTCCTTTTTCAGTTAAGATTCCTGCCATTTTTCTAGTTGGTTCCAAACAAATGTCACGGTCAGATGTACTGAGAACAATATGCATATGCTTATATTTCCAGGCTTCGTCATTTTTCACGAATTCATCCGGGCAATTGAAATAAATCAGTTGGTCTTGATAACCGTCCATAAAATTCCTGATGTTAAAAGCGCCTGACAAACAGAAAAGATGCGAAACCAAATCCGGAAATCTGAACGCAAAATTAGCAGCGTGATAACCTCCGAAACTTGCACCTGCAACAGCTACACGATGTGTGTTGTGAGTTCTTTGGATGTAAGGAATGAATTCCTGAACGAGAAACTGAACGTACATCTCATAATTTCTGATTCTTTCGTAAGGAAAAATTCCTTTGTCATAAAAACTGAATTTATCAATCGTCTGAACATTGAATAATTTTAAAATCCCATTGTTTGTGAAGTGTGAAATGCTTCCGTTCAAATGAAAATCGGCATTCTGAGTATAAGAACCTTGCGAAGTCGGGAACATAATAATCGGATAACCGAAATGTCCTGTAACTTCGACCTGAAGGCTCATTCCAAGAATGTGTGAATAATAATCTGTATGTGTTATTTGAGGCATTTATATTTAGTTGATAGTTATTTAGTTACTTAGTTGTCAGTTGGAGGTGAATATTAATCATTAACTCGTCGGTTTATCTTTTGGAGGAAGAATATTTAGAATCTGTTCTGTGACAACTTCTGCTGCTTGGTCTAATCTTTCCTCGATGATATCTGCGGTTTTTGCTTTGTAAACAATCCCGATATGATAATCGATTGGTAGGAATTTTTCCACTTCGTCACTTTGTAAATTCTGAGTATTGGGATGCTTATCTTTTGATAATGCCACAATCAATCCGGAATATAATTTTTGAGTTTCCTCAACTGAATAGTGAGTTCCTTCCAATAACGCATTTTCCAGTCTTGCCCATTCTCGCCAGATATTAACTCCGGTTGCAGCTTCAACCATATCAGGAATATGAGCACCACCAACTCTGGAAGATGTTTCAAGGAAATAATATCTTCCATCTATTCCTCTGATATATTCACTGTGAGTTGCGCCGTTTTGGATTCCGAATTTATCCAGAACTTGTTTGTTGATTTGGTCTAAACCCTTTGCTTCCTCCGAATTTTTGTCTAAAGTTTTGGTGCGAAAAACACCGCCTTCGTGAGAAACCTTCATTGGTGGAGAAAGGTATTTTGAAAAGCAGGAAAATACAATTTCTTTATTGTAAACCAGACAATCGACGTGATAGACATCGCCGGGTTTGAAAGATTCCAAAAGGAATTTGTAACGTTCATCACCAAGATTTTCCACAGCCGGCCAAAGTTCATCAGCAGAATTGATTTTCTTTATACCACTTGCCGAAGCTTCGGAGCGAGGTTTCAAAACCCAAGGTCCAGGAACGTCCTGTGTGAACTGGTGAAGTTTTGCATCATTGAAAATGGAAGAAAATTCAGGAACAGAAATGCCGTTGTCTTTTGCCTGCTGACGCATTGCCAATTTATCTCGGAAATAACGATGCGTTGTCTGTCCCATTCCTGGAATACGGTAAGTTTCCCGAATCATCGCTGCTTTTTCTACATCATAATCGTCTAAGGCGATGACCGCATCGATTTGATGATTTTTCATCAGGTAAGCAAATCCCTGAACCAAATGGTCGAGATTCCAAACCGAAGGTTCAAGTTCTGGCATATAATAAATCTCGTCTATGGCGTGCCAAGGCCAAGGTTTTTCCTTGAGGTTTTCGGAAGTAATCAAAATGACTTTGTTGCCGAGTTTTTTACATTCGTCCATGAAATCATAACCTTTGTAATAACAAGAGATACAGACAATCGTTTTTTCCATATTCATTTTTTTGTCGGAGGTCAGATGACTGATGTCCGATGATTTAATTATAGTTTTCTATAAAGTCTAATAAAAGCTGAACGCCGTAACCTGTTGCTGCTTTATCCTTTGCATAACCGACATTCCCAAATGCGACGCCGGCAATATCCAGATGCGCCCAATTTTCGTGTCCTTCGATAAACTGTTCCAAAAACTTCCCTGCAATAATGCAATCTCCGAAGGGTTTCATCGAAATGTTCTTAAAATCTGCAACATCCGAAGTGAAATCATCTTTCCAAACATCCCAAAGCGGCAGATTCCAAAGACGTTGATTGGTTTTGTCTGCTGATTGTTCCAGCTTTTTCTTCAACTCGTCATTATTTGAAAAATATGCACCGCATGTGTAGCCAAACATTCTGACCGAGCTTCCAGTGAGCGTTGCCAAGTCTATCAGAACATCGGTTTTGTAGTTTTTTGATAGATAAGAAAGTCCGTCTGCCAAAGTCATTCTGCCTTCTGCATCGGTGTCTAAGACTTCAATTGTTTTTCCGTTGTAAGCCGTTACTACATCACTAGGCAAATACGCCTTTTCAGAAACTGCATTGTCTGTGATCGGGAGAATTGTAATAATATTTACAGGAAGTTTAAGTTCCGAAGCCGTTATCAAAGCGCCAATAACAGCACTAGCACCGCCCATATCGCTTTTCATATAATGCAGATTGGCGGAAGGTTTTATGGAAATTCCGCCTGTGTCGAACAATACACATTTTCCTACCAATCCGAAAGTTTTCGCATTTTCTTTTCCGCAATTGTATTCCAAAATGGTGAAAGCAGCTTCCTGCGAACTTCCCTGATTAACCGCTACAAATGCGCCTAAACCTTCTTTGATCGATTCTTCTCTGTTGAAGACTTTATATTTTAAGCCATATTTTTCTGCCGTTGATTTCAGGAAATTTGAAATCTGATTCACTTTTTTATGGTTAGCTGGTTTGTTCAGCCATTCCATTCCGGCAAATTGACCGTTGCAAAGCGCTTCTGTTTTTAAGGCTAAATTTTTTCCTTCTTCTTCAGAAATGTTTTCTAAGTACAGTTCAAAATTCTCCTGCCAAAACGGATGCGACTTTCCGAAAGGGTAGAGGTAAGTTCCCAAAAATAAACCTTTCACCAATTCTTCAGTCAAATTCAATCCTAATTTTGAAATAACAGAAGTTGGAACAGATTGTAGATTTTTTTTGTAATCATTCGCAAATTTGTTAGCGATAGATTGAATTTCAAAACCTTTTGCGTCTTTTCCGATTCCAACGAAAAAACTGATTTCATCTGAATTGGTCTTAATGAAAACCTCGTTTTTTTTTCCATTGAAGAATAATTCAACATTTGGATGTGAGTTTTTTTCCTGTTCCCAATCGGCTTCGCTGAACAGGTATATGTTTTGAGTTGTTGATTCTTTTTTATTGTAAATTTTAATCATTTGCTTCGTTCTTTTCTAATTCATTTTTGGCTTTCACAGGACTTTCCAGACTGTCTATGAAAAGCCATTCTACGGCTCTTGGAAATTCCTGCGACCAAAAAAATTCCTGATGTGTTCCTTGGTCATTGATGTTGGTTCTGACTTCAAAATCGAAGGATTTCTGCGCTGTTAATTTTTTCAAAGCTTTTTCAAATAATCTTATTCTGCCGACCATTCTTGAACCTTCCAATCTTCCTCCGTAGAGATAAACTTTAATCTTATATGGATTCGTGAAGTTTATCATTGGGAAATTATTTTCAGGCTCTACCCAAAGCGACGGCGAAAAAATCAGCAATTTGGAATAAACTTCCGGATAAAGAAATCCGCTATAAATGCTAATCAATCCACCCAAAGAGCTGCCGCCAATTCCTGTATTTTCTCTATCTTTTTTAGTTCTGTAATTTTTATCAATCCAAGGTTTCAAAGTGTCAGTAATGAACCTCAGATATTTTTTACCTTCTGCATTTTTCGTTACATCTTCATTATCAAAAATATATTCCTTGATTCGATCGTCGTTTCCGTGTTCTACTGCAATGACAATCAAATCGCCTCGTCCATATTCTGCAAGCAAAGCTAGCTTTTTATCGATTTCCCAATTTCCATATTCGGAACCATCATTAAATAAATTCTGCGCATCCTGCAAATACAAAACCGGATAATTCTTCTCCGAGTTGTAATAATCGTAAGGCAAAAGCGCCCAGATTTTTCTGGTTCTGTCCAACTGGGGAATATAGAATTCTTCATCCACCAATTCTACAATCGGGAAAAATTCTTGTTTGAAAGGTCCCCAATTCAGTCTCCATTTTTCAACCTTATCTTGTGTTTTTTGTATTTCTTTTTTTGTCTTTCTGTTCGGTGTGATGTTGTCATATTTATCAATCTCGACATTTTCCCAGCCACCTTTTGTAAATTTATATTCTACTTCGTTATTTAATAATTCATCAGGAATATTGATGTGATAATTGTTGTCATCTATCTTTTCCAGTCTGAATTTTGAATCTTTCGGATTCCACTTGTTAAAATTGCCGGTAATAAAAATCGGTCGGTCATCATTATCTTCTGATGTCAGAAAAAATTCCATTTCGCTGTTAAATTCTTTTACTGTTTATAAATTTATAAAATTATTTTAATTAATGAAAAAATGTTGAGTATTTTTCTTTTAAAAATTGAGTTTATTAATGAATATTAATCTATTTTTAAAAATCATTGAATTAATGAAAATTAAACTTTTCGAAATAATAATCATAAATAATAAAAAAGCTTTCGAAGAATCACTCCGAAAGCTTGAATTTTTGTTTGAAAAACTGTAAAATTTATTCTGATTTTACAACCTCTGTTCTTTCAGAGATTCCGTTGGCATTAAAGGCCTCAATTTGAAAATAATAGGCATCTGTTCTATCTGCGCCGGTAAAGAAATATTCGTTCTTGCCATAAACCATAATGCTTCCGTATAATTTATCAGGTGATTTTCCCCAATAGATGACGTAACCATCGGCGTCAGAATTCTGCTGCCATTTGAACCAAATGCTTCTTCTTTCCCCGTACTTTTTAGGGTCAGCTCGCAGTGGAACGAAGTTTTGAACTTTCGCAGGTTTTGTTCCGGCACCTTTCCCAAAAACTCGGAATCCACTCAAGGCAAATTTTCCTGTCGGCATTTTCAGGTTTTCCATTTTAAGAAATCTTGCTTTTGCCGGATTTTCCAATTCGATGTAATCGTGAGGAACGTCGGTTTGGTTTTTTGATTTATCGACAATCACCTTCCAGTTTTTGCCGTCATTAGAACCATAGATCTTATACTGATGCATTTTGCCCAATGTTTTTCCCATAAACTCAGCATCCTGATCCGCATAATTCACCTGAATCGCATTAATTGTGGAAACTTCTCCTAAATCTGTCTGAAACCATTCACCAGAATTTCCGGTTTTTGCAGACCAGTAAGTTTTGATGTCTTCATCCACGGCATAATTAGAATGATAACCGCCTAAAGTTGATGATACCTGAACAGGTTTGTTATAATTCAATAACATCCAACCAGGAAATAACCCTTTTGAGAAATCTTTGCCTTGTGCATATTGTGGTAAAAGAGTAGGGTAATCACCGTATGCGGTGTTGGTGTACATTACATCATCTTTATCAAATCCAGTTGGCCAGATTCCCAATCTTCTTTCAAAATTATTTTTGGTCGAAATGAAAATCGTGGAAACGTGCCACCAATTCCCGAAATTATCTTCGAAGGTTGCCCCGTGTCCAGCGCCTCGTGCAAAACCTCCAGGTCTATAAGAAAACGGATTGTGCTGCTGGTATTCGAAGCCTTCTAATGGATTTTTTGAAACATAAACTCCGTCAGAATAGCCACTGAATTCTGTTGCAGGAGCTCCATATTGAAGATAATATTTATTATTATGTTTAGTCATCCAAGCACCTTCTACAAAGGGTTGAAGAAAAACATTGTCATTATATTCTCCAAATCTTTCCCAACCGTGGTCTTCAGGTTTTAGTCTGATGACAGGCTTTACAAAACCTTCAGATTGTAAAGTTTTGGTTTTGACTTCGGTCCCCAAAAGAGGCCACTCGTTGCTTGAACCCCAATAGAGGTAGAGTTTATCTTTATCTTCATCATAATGAAAAGCGGGATCCCAAGCGCCAACTTTTAAAGTATCAACAGCAATTTTCCAATCGTCTTTTGTTGGGTTGGTACTTTTCCAAATCGGGAAATCCTGTTCCCAAGTTGAACCGAAAACATATAAAGTGTCTTTCATCGCCCAAACTGCTGGCGCATTTAGGTCGTGCGTGTATTTATTATCCCTGAGAAATTTTCGATAAACAAATTTCCAATCCAGCATATTGTCAGAATACCAATAACCTTCCTGATTGGTAGAAAATAGAAACAGCTTCTTCTGAAAATTTACGATTACAGGGTCAGCAGTTGCCCTATGTTTTCCTTGTTTTGAGAAAACTTCAAACGGCGTGTAACCATAATCGATGTTAATAGGATTACAATAGGTCTTTTGTTGAGCTGAAAATAATGATACAATAGATAATGAAACTATTGACAGTAATTTTTTCATTTAAGATTTATTTTAATTCCGAATATATTGAAAATTTAAGGAAAGACAATTTATTCCCTCCAATTTTCCTTGATCAAGTCCAAAAGAAAATCGGGACATCTTACAATTTTTTTAGTTTCTGCATCCAGAAAAAATAGAGTAGTAGAAGCCTCGGTGATTTTGATTTTATCTTCATTGTAAATTTCATAATCGAATTCAATTTTAACACCCGGAATTTTTTTTATGTAAGTATGAATTTCCAAAAGTTGGTCATAAAGTCCTGGTTTCAAATACTTAATTTTATATTCGGAAACGGGAAGAAAAATTCCTCTCTTTTCTATCTCATCATATGACATCCCAAGTGTACGAAAAAGCTCAACTCTCGCGACTTCAAAATATTCTGCATAGTTGCCATAATAGACATATTTCATTGGGTCTGTTTCTCCGTAACGCACTCGTATTGAGTTGGTTGTGTGTATCATTTTAAGTCGTTAATAATTCATACAAATATATTTTTAAATAATCAATAGTGAAAAAATTTTTTTATGAAAATTAATAATTAGATATTTGTTGTCTTCTTAAAAAACTAAAATCCCACCGGAAATAGCAGCAGAAA